>JBKPQP010000152.1:0-2934 GCA_046734155.1 Actinomycetota bacterium
GCGATTCGCGACCCCGATCCCGTTGTCGTCTTCGAGCCGAAGCTTCACTACCGGACGATGCGCGGCGAGGTGCCCGAGGGCGAGCACGTCGTCCCGCTCGGCCAGGCCCGCACCGTCCGCGAGGGCGACGACGTGACGCTCGTCGCGTACGGGTCGATGGTCCCGCTCGCCGAGCAGGCAGGCGATGCGATCGCGGACCGGGCCTCGGCCGAGATCCTGGACATCCGGACCCTGAAGCCGCTCGACGAAGACGCTCTCCTGACAGCCGCGGCCAAGACGGGGCGCGTCGTGATCATCCAGGAGGCGCCGCGCACGGCCGGGTACGGCGCCGAGCTGGCGGCGATCCTCGCCGAGAAGGCGATGCTCGACCTGCGCGGGCCGGTCCTGCGCGTGACGGGCTATGACGTCCCGTATCCGTACTGGCAGATCGAGGACGCCTACATGCCTTCCGTCGAGCGGGTCGTGGACGCGGTCGACAAGCTGCTCGAGTACTAGTGCTGCACGAGCTTCCGCTCGAGCGCAGGAACCTCCACGGCCACTTCTCGCCCGACCTCCCGCCCACAATCACGATTGACTCCGGCGACTCGGTCGCCTTCTTCGTGCCGGACGCGGGCTGGGGAATCGGCCCGCCGACCGACGACAAGGGGACGCGCGAGCACTTCGAGCCGCGCGACGAAGAACTCGACGCCGGGCACGCGCTGCTCGGTCCCATCGAGGTACGCGGCGCGCGCGCTGGCGGAACGCTGGCGGTCCATATCGAGGAGCTGAGCGTCGGGACGTGGGGCGTCACCGACGCAGGCGGTTGGTCGACTCCGCTGAACGAGCGCCTGGGGGTGGCGGACGGCGAGCCGCGCACACTCGTCTGGCGGCTGGACGCCGATGCCGGCGTGGGGCGCGACCAGTTCGGCCGCGAGGTCGATCTGCGGCCGTTTCTTGGCGTGATCGGGATGCCGCCGCCTGAGCCGGGAGTCCACTGGACGTCGCCGCCGCGGCGCTGGGGCGGGAACATCGATTGCTCGGAGCTCGTCCAGGGAGCGACGCTCTATCTCCCGATTCCGGTCGACGGCGCGCTCCTCTCGGCCGGCGACGGCCACGCCCGCCAGGGTGACGGCGAGGTCTCGCAGCTCGCGATCGAGGCCCCGATGGAGCGGGCATGTCTGACGGTCTCACTCGCCGACTTCGAGCTCGAGAACCCGGTCGCGCGGATCGACGGTGCCTGGCTGACCTTCGGCTTCGACGAGGATCTGGACGAGGCGGCGGCGCAAGCGGTGGACGGGATGCTGGGGCTCATGGGGCGGGAGCTCGGCCTGGAGCGCCGAGACGCCCTCGCGCTGGCGAGTGTGGTCGTCGACCTTCGGGTGACGCAGCTCGTCAACGGTGTCCAGGGCATCCACGCGGTGCTTCGCGACGACGCGATTCGGTCCGAGTAGATTGGCCGCATGGCGGAGGGCTCGGAAGCGCTTCGGCGCGCCTGGGAGCACGACAGCGCCGGCCGTGAGGCGGAGGCGGCCGTCGAGTATCGCGCCGCGTTCGAGGCCGGGATCGACGATGAGGATCTGCCCGGCGCGCTGCTCGGGTTCGGCAGCACGCTAAGGAACGTCGGCGACCTGGAAGAGTCCGAGCGGGTGCTGCGCGAGGCGGTGACACGGTTCCCCGACAACGCGGCGCTGCGCGTCTTCCTGGCGCTGACGCGGTGGGAGAGGGACGACAAGGGCGGGGCTTGGCGCGAGCTCGTCGAGGCGCTGTTCCGCGCGGACGCGCCCGGGATGGCCCGGTACGAGCGCGCGATCCGCGGCTACTCGGCAGACCTCTGAGCGAACGGCTGCGCCTGCTGCTCGAGCACGCCCGCTCCGGGTACCGGCTGCGGGATGCCGCGACGGGCGAGGTCATGCCCTGGGAGGACGAACGGATCCTCGTCGTCGCTGCAGCGGGCGTCTCGTTCCGCCCCGAGGCGCTCGACGATCCGTCGTTCGACCCGGGCCGCAGGCTGGCGCTCGTCCCCGAGCCGGAGAACGAGCACGACCCCAACGCGGTCGGAATCTGGAACGAGGAACGGACGCTCCAGGTCGGCTACGTGCCGCGCGAGGACGCGCCCCAGGTCGCAGGTGACGAGCAGGCGGTCTCGCTCTGGAGAACGGACGGCGGCCTGCGCGTGCTGATCGCGCCCGCGGACGCCTGGATCGGGCGGCCCCGAACGTGAAGCTCAAGATCGAGCGGGCCTCCTCAGAAACGTTCGCCAAAATGGTCGCCTGGCGCTACGAGTCACCGTATGACTTCTACGACGGCGATCAGGAACCGCCGCTCAACCCTGAGCGCTACTTCGCGGCGGTCGACGACGACGGCGTCCTCGTCGGCTTCTACTACTTCGAGGACAGGGGCGACGTTCTCGAGATCGGCCTCGGCTTGCGGCCCGACCTGACGGGACATGGGCTCGGCGCTGAGTTCTTGAGGAAGGGGCTCGAGTTCGGACGCTCTCGATACCGGCCGGGAAAAGTCGTTCTCAACGTCGCCGCTTTCAACGAGCGTGCCATCAAGGTCTACGAGCGGGCCGGCTTTCGGGCAACCGGGAGGCACGTGCGCACGTTCCCGCGCTGGGGCGAGGTGGAGTTCGTGGAGATGGAGGAGTGCTCCAGCCCCGGGTAGGTTTCGGCGGGCATGGCGTACGAGTTCAAGCTTCCTGACCTGGGCGAGGGCCTGACCGAAGGCGAGGTCGCCCGCTGGCTCGTGTCCGTCGGGGACGAGGTGGCCGAGGACCAGCCCCTCGTCGAGATCCAGACGGACAAGACGACCGTCGAGATCCCGTCGCCGGCCGCGGGCAAGGTCGCGCAGATCCTCGTCGACGAGGGCGCCGTCGTCCCCGTCGGGACGATCCTCGTCGTCATCGGAGAGGACGGCGCCGCTCCGGTCGCCAAGCAGCCTGAGCCGCAGAATGAG
>JBKPQP010000153.1:0-5758 GCA_046734155.1 Actinomycetota bacterium
AGGTCGTCGATGCGCTGCCCCTCCTTCGCCGTGCCCAGCGTCAGCAGCGACATGATCTGCGTCTGGCCGCGCGTGAAGAGCGCCGAGCCGTGCGTGCGCGGGCTGACGCCCACCTCGCACGTGACCTGGCGGATCTCCTCCGGGTCGCGGCCGTCCGGACGGCGCTTCTCGACCGCGATCTTCTCGCGGACGAGTTGCTTGTAGATCGACTCCGCCGCCTTCTTGATGTGCTGGCGGGTCATCGAGTCCTTCACGACAGGCGCGTCCTCGTCCGACGGGGTTGGCCCGACGGGGAACGGCAGCTGAACTTCCTCCTCGATGCGCTCGAAGAGAAGACTCCGCTTCGCCGACTTGAGCTCCTTCGAGTCCTGCTCGGCTTCGGTCAAGGCCCGCAGGTCGTCCTCGAACTGCTCCCGCACCGGCTCGACAACCGCCTCCAGGCGAGTGCGGTCGAGGATCATCGCCAGGCTCGAGCGGATCTGGATCTGGCGCCTGATGTCGTCTTCCGTCGACTCCATGGAGAGCGGCGAGCTGAGCTCGGAGACGAGCTCCTCGACCACCGTGCCGGCTTCACGCAGGCCCTCGGCCCCGATTCGCTCGGCGAACCGGAGGCCGTGCTCGTTCTCGAGCTGCTCGGTGAGCTCCGGATCAAGCCACTTCTCCTTGCCGATCTGACGGCGCAGGTCCTCCTGCGCGTCGCAGATCTTGCGGATCTCGGTGTGGGCCAGCTCGAACGCCTCGAGGATCGTCTCCTCGGGGATCTCGTCGGCACCGGCCTCGACCATCGTCAGCGCGTCGGGCGTGCCGACGACGATGAGGTCGAGGTCGCTCTCGCCCTCCTCCACGTCGGGCAGCGACGGGTTCACGACCAGCTGGCCGTCGATGCGCCCGATCCGGACAGCCCCGACCGGGCCCATGAAGGGGAGCGGCGAGACCATCAGCGCCGCGGAGGCGCCGTTGATGCAGAGGATGTCGTGGGGGGTGACGAGGTCGACCGAGAGCGTCGTGCACACGACGTGCACCTCGTTCTTGTAGCCCTTCGGCCAGAGCGGCCTGATGGGGCGGTCGATCATGCGCGCGGTCAGGATCGCGCGCTCGGTCGGCCGGCCCTCGCGCTTGAAGAAGCCGCCCGGGATCTTCCCGGCGGCGTACATCCGCTCCTCGACGTCGACCGTGAGCGGAAAGAAGTCGGCGCCCTCGCGGGCCTCCATCTTGCCCTGCGCCGTTGCAAGCACCATCGTCTCGCCGGAGCGGACGACGACGGCGCCATCGGCCTGCTTGGCGAGCTTGCCGGATTCGAAGGTCAGCTCCTGATCGCCGACGGTGACAGACACCGAGGCGGTCCGGGGCTCAGTCGTTGTTGCCATGCGGTTCCTCCACTTCTGGTTGGAGAGTGGAGGTTTGAGCCAGGCCCACGGCCGCGAGAGTCACCAGGCCTCGCTCAAACTTCCACCCTCCGGCGGGTTGGTGTGTGGTCTGGTTCGGCCTACCTCCTCAGGCCGAGCTCCTGGATGAGGGCGCGGTAGCCCTCGAGGTTGCGCTTCTGCAGGTACTGCAGCAGCCTGCGCCGGCGGCCCACGAGCTTCAGCAGTCCGCGGCGCGAGTAGTGGTCCTTCGGGTGGGTGCGCAGGTGCTCGGTGAGCTCGTTGATCCGCGCGGTGAGCAACGCGATCTGCACCTCGGCCGAGCCGGTGTCCTCCTCGCTACGGCCGTGCTTCCCGACAATCTCTTGCTTGGCTTCCTTGGTGAGGGTCAAACCGTCCTCCTTCAAACGCGTCTCCGCGATCCAAGCGCGCCGCGAGGAAGCACACGCGAACGGCCGAGACCGCGGTCTGGCCGCGAAGGGTAGCAACCACGCCGTTTCCGCGCCGCTCGCCGGCCCGCTCGCAGCCGAGTGCGCCCGGTGGCCACGACCCTCCTCCCCGCTGCGAGCGTAGCCGTGTTCGGCGCGCCCATGGTGACGGGAGCCGAACGAAAGCGTCACGATCTCCCCACAGTGCAAGCGGCAGTCGCAGCAGGCCATCCGGCGACCGTCGACGCCGGCGTCGAGATCCTCTCCGAGGGCGGGTCGGCCGCCGACGCGGCGGTTGCCGCTTCGCTCGCGTCGTGTGTGGCCGAAACCGTGATGACGGGCCTACTCGGCGGCGGGCACGCGCTCTACTTCGACGCGTCGTCTGGCCGGGCGCGGAACCTCGACTGCTTCGTCGCGGTGCCGGGCCTTGGCCTGGAGCCGCCGCGCGACGCCGAGCTCGTGGAGCTCCAGGTGCCGTTCGGCGCCGAGCTGGTGCACTACGCGGTCGGCCCTGCCTCCTGCGGCGTTCCCGGCCTTCCCGCGGGGCTCGGCTTGCTGCACCGGGAGCACGGCCGGCTGCCGTGGGCAAGGCTGGTCGAGCCCGCCCTCCGGCTCGCGCGTGACGGCGTCGAGTTTCCCCCGGCGCACGCGGCCTGCCTGGCCATGCTCGCCCCCGTGATGACGATGGACACCGGCGCGCGCATCTACTCGCCCGGCGGTCGTTTGCTGCAGGCGGGCGAGCGGCTCTTGCAGCCAGGGCTGGGGCCGGCGCTCGAGGCGTTGGCCGAAGAAGGGCCGCGGAGCGTGTACGTCGGAACTCTCGCGGACGCATTGCTCGCGTTGATGGAAGACCGAGGCGGGCTCGTCACACGCGACGACCTGCGGGCCTACGAGGCGAAATGGAGGGAGCCGGTGGAGTACGCGTTCGCGGGCACCCATGTCCTGACGCGCGCCGGGCTTGCTCCGGTCGGCGACACGCTCGTGCGGCTCCCGACACTTCGCGGGCTCTCGCCCGCCCGGCGCGCGGTCATGCTCGCCCGAACTCTCGTCGGCCCTGAGCGCGAGGGCGACACCACGAACCTCGCGATCGTCGACGCGAAGGGGAACGCCTGTGTCGTGACCTCGAGCCTCGGCCTCGGCTCGGGCGATTTCGTGCCGGGCCTCGACCTTCAGCTGAACAGCATGCTCGGGGAGTCCGACCTGATTCGCGGCCCGCTCGAGCCGGGGGAGCGAATGGCGAGCATGATGTCCCCGCTGGTTGCGCTGGACGGAAACGGCCCCGCGCTCGCCGCTGGGGCGGCAGGCGGCACGCGCCTACGCGGCGCGCTCGTTCAGGTGGTTGCCGGGATCCTGGACGAGGGGCTCGCTGCCGACGAAGCAGTCTCGCGGCCGCGGCTCCACCCGGTCGACGGTCTGGTCAACCTCGAGCCGGGGCTCGGCGAAGAGGTCGTGCAGGCGCTGGAGCAGCTAGGGGTCGAGGTCCGCGAGTGGCCGGAGCGACACCACTACTTCGGCGGCGTCAGCGTCGTTACGCGAAGCGGCGCGGCCGGGGATCCACGCCGAAGTGGTTCTGCGTCGATCCTTCGCTCGCGCTGAACGGCGACCAGCCCAGGTACCCGCACTCCGGGCATCCGGGATTCGCGGCTGCGGTCCCGCGGCTCATCGGCTTGGTGTACGGGCTCCCGCAGTCGAGACAGCGCACTCGCGCGAACGCGTTCACCAGTCGGTTTTCGTATCCCTCGTAGAGCTCCATGCCAAGAAGAGTCCCTAAGGTGGCGAAACTTGCGCTTAGCTGCTTTTTTCCTCGTCGACCCGCTTGAGCGCGGCCAGCGCGATCCAGCCGACGCCGCCGCACTGCGGGCAGGCGTCGGCCTCCCGTAGGCCGAGCGGAAGCGGGTAGACGGTGCCGCAATCGAGGCAGCGCACCAGCTCGCGGTCGTCCCGATCTTTCGGTCGCTCCACTCGAACATGGATGCGCTCCCGACACTCGACTTGCGGGCTCAGACCGGGGGTTGCGCCCGTCGCGTGGCCTCCACGTCGCGACCGATCTGCGCCACCAGCTCGTCCTCGCTCTCGAACGCGAGCTCGTCCCGCAGGCGCTCCCAGAGCTCCAGCCGCAGCTTCCGGCCGTAGAGATCGCCGTCGAAGTCGAGCAGGAACGCCTCGATCCGCCGCTCGCCACCGCCATAGTGCGGGTTCGTGCCGATGGAGATCGCGGCTCGGGTCCCGTCGGCCGCGCCGGCGTAGATGCCGTACCCAGGCACGAGCAGCCCGGGCTCGGGGCGCAGGTTCGCCGTGGGGAAGCCGAGCGTGCCGCCTCGCGCGTCGCCCGCGACGACCGTTCCCTCGATCTCGGCGGGCCGGCCGAGTAGCCGCGCCGCTCGCTCGACCTCGCCTGCGCGAAGCAGATCCCGGATGCGCGTCGACGACACGCCCTCTACCAGCGGCACCGCGCGGACGTCGAGGTCGAGCCTTCGCAGGAGCTCGAGGTCGCCGGACCGTCCTCGGCCGAAGCGGAAGTTCGCGCCCGCCACGACGACGTCGGTGCCGATCGGGAGCAGCACGCGCTCGACGAACTCCTCCGGCCCGAGCTGCGCGAGCTCGAGGTCGAATTCGACCACCAGCGCCTCGTCGATCCCGGCCTCGGCGAGGAGCTCGAGGCGCCGTTCGAGCGACGTCAGCAGCTCGACGCCGTAGCCCAGAGCAACCCGAGGGTGCGGGTCGAAGGTGACCACGGTCGGCGCCTGGCCGGCCGCAACCGCAGCGTCGAGCACCCGCCGGTGGCCGCGGTGCACCCCGTCGAAGGTGCCTAGCGCCACCGCTCGGGGCCGCGCGTCGAGCTCGCCTGCGCTGCGAACGACCTTCACGTCTCGGGAGCCGCCGTGCCCGCAGGTCCGAGCCGAGCCAACGCCTCGTCCGCCGGGATCAGCCGCTCTGGGTCGGCCTCCTCCACCCGGAACGGGCCGACCTCGGTTCGCCGCAACGACGCGCAATGGCCGCCGAGCGCCGTGGCGATCGAGCGCACGTAGGTCCCCGAGCTGACGCGCAGGTCGAGCCGTGCAACTCCTTCGCGATAGGAGATGACGTCGAGCGCGTCGACCCGCGACCTCCGCAGCGGCATCTCGACGGCGACACCGCGGCGGTGGAGCCGGTAGGCGCGCTCACCGCCGATCTTGACCGCCGAAGCGGCCGGAACCGGCAGCTCCACCTCGCCGCGGAGGGCCGCGAGCCGCCGACCCAGCTCGTCCTCGTCCGGCGGGTCCTGCTCCTCGAGCACCGAGCCCTCGCGGTCTCCCGTGTCCGTGGCCGCGCGCAGGTCGACGTCGGTCTGGTACCGCTTGTCCAGTCCAACGAAGCACGAAGCGTGCTTAGTTGCTCTGCCGGACAACACGAGCAACAGCCCGGTCGCGAACGGGTCGAGCGTGCCCGCATGCCCGGTCCGTGCGCCGGTACGGCGGCGCACGTCCGCAACCACCGCAAAGGAGGACGGCCCTTCCGGCTTGTCGATCAGGAAGAGCCCGCTCGGGTCAAGTGCCCGCGGCGGCACGGAACTCGCGGTGAATGAAGTCGGTGATCTCCTCGACGGACGCGTCGCTGGAGAACCCGGCTGCCTGGCGGTGACCGCCGCCGTCCGACTTGCGCGCGATCGCGGAGACGTCGAGCTCGTCGTTGGAGGCCCGCAGGCTCACCCGCCGGCGCGGGCCCTCACGCCGCGGCGGCTCCCGGATCAACGCCGCCATCTCGGCGCCTTCGACGGCGCGCAGGTAGTCGATGATCCCTTCCGAGTACGCCTCGGGCGCGTTCAGGTCCGTGAAGTCGTCCTGTAGCAGGTAGGAGACCACGAGGCGCCCGCCCTCGTAGACCTGCGCCCGCTCGAGCGCGCGGGCGAGCAGCTTCAGCTTCGCGAACTCGACCGACTCGTAGACGCCCTGGAAGACGCGGTGCACGTTGGCGCCGGCCTCCACT
>JBKPQP010000154.1:0-8823 GCA_046734155.1 Actinomycetota bacterium
TCCGAGCTCTCCCGCAACGGCAGGCCCCTCGCCGACCAGACGCGGCTTTCGCGCACGGTCCAGGTGTTCGTCGGGCTCGGCGTCCTGCTCGTGATCGGCGCCCACGCGTGGTGGTCGACCAAGGGCTACCAGGAGATGGGCATTGGGATCGTCCTCGTGCTCACGCTGCTCTGGCAGGCCGGGTTCCTCTGGGCCGCCGAATGGGCGAAGCGAGCGGGCCACGGGCTGCTCGAGTCCGGGTTCGCGGCGATCGTGGCCTTCTACACGCCGCTGACGATCTTCTCGGTGGAGAAGCTGATCGGCGTCGACTTCGACCACGAGAACTACCGGGACTTCTACCCCTGGATCTCCGGCGGCTGGGTGTTCATGGAGATCGGCTCGATCGCAGTCGCCGCGGCCCTGTTGTACCGCTACCGGCGCCCGTTCCTGACGCTGCCGCTGACGCTCTTCACCGGCTTCCTACTCATGGACGGCACGGTGCGGCTCTTCGGCGACGGCTTCGAGGACGACACATTGGTCAAGGGCGTAGTGCTCGCGGGCGGGATCGTGATCGGCCTCGTCGGGATCCTCCTCGACTACAAGGGCTGGCGGCGGTTCGCGTTCTGGCCGCACCTGACCTCGATCTGGCTCGTCGCCTGGGGGCTGCCGCTCTGCACCGGAGACCGGGTCTGGCCGCTGTTTCTCGTCGCAGCCGTCGACCTGATCTTGGGCATTTGGCTCGCCCGGGTCGTCTACCTGGCCGCGGGCGGTGTGATCGGCTGGATCGCGATCAGCATGACCGCGCACGGGACGATGTTCCCATTCATCCTGATGGCCGGCGGAATCCTGTTCATCGTCACCGCGATCTGGCTCGCGAAAGCCGACAGCCCGCTGCGCCGCTGGCTCGACGAGCGCAGCCTGCCCGCTCCGCAGAGGGACCTGGCGTACTAGACGGTCACGCGGTCGAGGTCGCGCAGGACGCGGGCCACACCGGGCGGAACGAGCGGCTCCCAGTCGGACCCGGAGCGCATCGCGGCCCGCACGTCCGCACCGGAGAGCCGCTTCTCGACGCCCTCGTCGAGGATCACGACCTCGTAGCCGGCCGCGAGCAGGCGCTCTTGCTTCTCGCCGCCCCACTCGGAGAAGAGGCGCAGATACTGGGTGATTCCTTCCGGCACGTATGCGCCCCAGAGAGCCGGCTCGTTGACCGGAAACGGGATCACGTGCAGGCGCTCCAGCTCGAGCCCGAGGTCTCCGGCCGCCGCCTTCACCATCAGGAGGCGCTCGTCGTAGGTGTAAGGGTTCGACTCGGGGAGGTGCCGCGCAGGGTCGCTCGCCTCGGGCAGGATCCGCGCCGGGTCCGGGTTGGTGATCCCGACCCACAGCTCGTCGGATCGCTCGGCGGCCCCGCGCATGTACTCGAGGTGGCCGTTGTGGAAGGGCTGGAAGCGCCCGTGGATCATTCCCCGCTTCATGGCGGAGCAGAAACTTAGACGACTAGGACCCCGGAGCCCTCTTCAACGGTGCCGACACGGCGCAGGAAAAGCCGTCGCGAGCTGAACTCCGCCTCGAGCACGGCCCCCTGCTCGGACGGAAGAGTGACGAGCAGGCCACCGGACGTCTGCGGGTCGTAGCCGAGCGCGACGAGCGTTTCAGGCACCTCGGTCAGCGTCAGGTGGCGACCTGCGAAGTCCCTGTTCCGCGGGTCGCCGGTCGTGCGGATGCCCTTGCGCGCGAGATCGAGCGCCCCGTCGATAGCGGGGAAGCGCTCCGACTCGAGCCTGATCCGGACGCCGCTTCGCTCGGCTGTTTCGCGGGCGTGACCGAAGAGGCCGAAGCCCGTGACGTCCGTCACCGCGTTGACCCTGTGCGTGCGCAGCACCTCGGCCGCATCCTTGTTCAGCGTCTTCATCCAGCGCACGGCGCGCTCGAGTTGCTGCGTCCCGATCTCGCCCTTCTTGTGGCCGCTCATGATCAGTCCGGTGCCGAGCGGCTTCGTCAGGTAGACGGCGTCGCCCAACTGGGCGTCGGCCTTCGTCCAGATGCCGTTCGGGTGGACCGTGCCGACGACAGCGAGGCCGTACTTTGGCTCGTCGTCGCGGATCGTGTGCCCGCCGGCGAGGAGCCCGCCCGAAGCGCGGACCTGCTCGTCTGCGGCGGCGAAGATCTCCCCGAGCATCTCCAGTGGAAGCTCCTCGGGGAACGCGGCGATGGAGAGCGCGAGCATCGGCGTCCCGCCCATCGCGAAGACGTCGTTCAACGCGTTCGTGGCAGCGATCGCCCCGTAGTCGGCGGGGTCGTCGACGATCGGCGGGAAGAAGTCGAGCGTGAAAATGAGCGCGCGTTCGTCGTCGAGCCTGTACACGGCCGCGTCGTCCGCGGGGGCAAGCCCGACGAGCAGGTCTTCGGCCTCGACCGGGACGAAGCCGGACAGGAGCTGCTCGAGGCGGGCAGCCGAATACTTCGCGGCGCATCCTCCGCACGACGCGAGGTCGGTCAGCTTGACGTCAACGGCGTTGAGATCCAAAAGGACTCCTCGGAACGACGGATCTTAGTTGCGAAAACGCGAGTTCGCGGTCGGGCATTCCCCGAAGCGGGACAGCAAAACCAGGGCTTTTCGAGCGCCCGTCGAACGCCGTGGAAAAGCAAAGCTCCTCCTCTCCCCTGACAGCGGCGGCGGTCTCCAACCGTCGCCGCACTTTTAGGGCCAGGGCACGCGAAAGCCGCTGACCCAACGCCTAGGAAGTGAAAACGCCTACCGCCCCGCAGAAGGGCTCAAAAGGTCAGGGACCTTCCCACCACGTGTCCGGAACGCATTGGCCGAACACCAGAGCGAGCTGGCACGCCAGAATCACGAGGAAGATGAGCCTTGCGCGCAATGGGTTCACCTCCTTTCCTAGAACCTGACGTCCTGGAGCGCGTCAGCAGCGTTGCGGTAATGACGTGCAGCCGTCCGGTCGTCGCCTCTGCGGGCGGCGAGGTCGCCCATCGCGATCCAGGCGCGTGCGCGGTGGCTGGCCGAGGCCCACTGCTCGAAGCTGTCGTCGGCGACCTTGAAGGCCTCCTCCGCTTCGTCGAGGCGGTCCTGCTCCATGAGCGCCCGGCCGAGGACGAGGTGTGACGTGCCGGTCTCGTGGAGGAAATCGACGCGGCCCTCGAGGAGCGAGATCGCCTGGCGCGCGAACCGCTCCGCCTGCTCGTAGTCGTTGAGCTCGAGGTGAACGGCCGCGAGCGAGCCCGTCGCCTGCGCCGCCTCCTCCTTGCTGTCGGCGTCGAGCGCCGTCGAGTACGAGGACTTCAGATATTCGATCGCCTCTGCTGGCTTGCCCAGCATGAGGTTGAGGCCGCCGAGGTTGTTCAGCAGGCCGGCGAGGTTCCGCTGGTCGTTCAGCTCTTCGTAGAAGCTTTTCGCTCGCTCCGCGTAGTTGCGGGCGAGGACCCAGTGGCCCATGCGCTCGGCGACGAGTGAAGCCTGGACGTAGACGTTCGCCATCGTCGGGCCGTCGTCGAGCGACTGAGCGAGCTCGAGCGCACGCTCGACGTCCTCGCGAGCAGCCTCGAGGTCGCGCTGACGGCGGTAGCAGCGCGAGCGGTACGCGAGGATGTTCGACCGGAGGAAGTCGCTCGGCAGCCCGGATCCCTCGGCGACCGCGTACGCCTCGTTGAAGAGAGCGATCGCGGTCGAGTTGCTCGAAAGCTTGTGGCGGCAGACGCCGAGCCGGAAGAGAATCTCGGCCCGGTCGAGGTCCGAGAACGGCTCGTTCTGCGTGACCGTCCGCGCGCGCGTCAGCAGGTCGAGCGACTCGCGGAGCTCGCCCTTGTGCATCCGAGCCCACGCCTCGCCGGAGAGGAGGCGGGCCTCGAGCTCGGCGGCGCCCGTGGCGGCGACGTCCGGGCGGACTTGCTCGAACTCGGAGACGGCCTCCTCGTAGCGGTGCGCCTCGACGAGCGCTTCGGCACGCGTCAGCGTGGCCTCGACGCGACCGCGCTCGTCGGTCGAGACCCCGTTCGCCAGATAGCCGGCGTCGACGTCCAGGCGACTCGCGAGCCACGCGATCGTCTCGCCCGTCGGGCGGGTCTTGCCGCGCTCGATCTGGCTGACGTACTCCTTCGAGAAGCGATCGCCCGCGAGCTCGCTCTGGGTCAGGCCCGCGGCGACGCGGAGCTGCCGCAGGCGCTCACCGAGCCGAAGGGCTGCGGGGCGCGCGGCCTGCGCGACGGATGTAGGGGGCGTTGGGCGACTCAAGTGGCGACTGCTTCCACCGCACAGTCAAGCGCACGCTTCACCGTTTCGCAAGCACCGTTCGGGTGAGATCCCCCAAAAGGGTGCTAACTACGCGGAAACACGGGTCAAGTAAGCGAATCTCGAATCACTTGACTTAGCTACTTGACTTCACGCTGGACCGGCTCTATTGTGAGTTTCAACCTCGTGGAGCTGGTCACGCCAGACCGTCGTCTCTGCGGGGGCGCGACTGATATGGCGACGTCAAGGCCCGGAGGCCTTGGCTGGGCCGCAGAGCCAACAGCCTCCGGGCCGTCGCCGCCCAGACGCGCAGGGGTGGTGGGTTTTCTCGCCGCTGGGGATGAGCCTCCGGGGCCGCAGCCGGAGGCTCTCCCTTTTCTCGCTTCCCTGACCGGCAACCCGCTGCGCGGGTCGCCTCGCGCCGCTGGCCGCCGTCATGCGAGCGGCCCATGCAAGCGCCCGAACGCGAGTCTCAGATGTCGAGTGTGTCCGAGATGTCCGGCGTTTCCTCGATGCCTGTCATCCAGCGGCGGCGTGACGCGACGATCGCGGGGAACTCGTCGTGGATCAGCCCGCCGACGCGGCGGCCGACGGTGCCGAGCAGCCCGATCGCGATGAAGATCCAGGCCTCGGGGCTCGCCTCGCGGTCGGGGTAGATCCCGCCGGCCTCCTGCGAGCGAACGATCACCCCGCTCACGTAGTCGTGCACCTCGCGCATCTGCTTCCGCAGGAATTTCCGTATCACCGGGTCGTCGCTCGCCTCGGTCAACGCCTGGACCCAGAGGTCCGCGCAGCGCACTTTCGGGTCCTTCGCCTCGAAGTAAGCCTTGCCCATGGCCCCGGCCCAGAGCCGCGGGTCCGGCTCGGAGGCGACTGCTGCGTCCCACAGCAGCCGCAGGCGGCGCCACGACTCCTCGAGCACCGCGAGATAGAGGTCGCGCTTCGACGCGAAGTGACGATAGAGGACCGGCTCGGTGACTCCTGCGATGCGCGCGATCTGCGCGGTGGTCGTCCCGCGGTAGCTCCCGTTGGAGAAGATGCCGCAGGCGCTGTCGAGGACAGCGGCCTTGCGTTGCTCCGCGGGTAGCCGTGTCGCCATCGCTTACGCGCCCTCGAGCGCCGGCTGCGCTTCCGGTTCGGGATGACGGACCTTGCGGACCGTGGCCACGGCCACGACAGCGCCGAGGATCGCGATCGCCGCCGCGACGTGGAGCGCGTTGTGGTACCCGTCGACGAACTGGGCCGGGTACTCCGGGCTCGTCGGCGGAACGCTGATCGCCGAGGCGACGATCGCGCCCATCAGCGCGATGCCGAGCGAGCCGCCCACCTGGCGCATGCTGTTCAGCACGGCCGAGCCGACTCCCGCCTTGTCGACGGGAACCGAGCCCATCGCCGCGGCCGTGGTCGGAGTCATCGCGAGCGACATGCCGAAGCCCCCGAGGATCAGTCCGGGCAGGATGTCCCAGAAGCTCGAATCGACGCCGAGCGTCGAGAAGCTCAGCAGAGAGCCACTGAGGAGTACGAGCCCGGCGCCCATCAACCAGCGCGGGCCGATCTTGTCCGAGAACCGCCCCGCGAGCGGCGCGACGAACACGATCAGAACGGTCAGCGGCAGGAAAGTAGCGCCGGTCTGGATCGGCGAATACCCTAGAACCTGGCCGAGGTACAGCGAGTTGAAGAAGAACACGCCGAACATGGCGAGCGCCACGAGCAGCATCGTCACGTTCGCGCCGGAGAAGGTCGAGTTCTTGAACAGCGAGAGGTCGAGCATCGGCACGCGCTGGCGGTGCTCGAGCAGGACGAAGGTCGCGAGCCCAACGGCGGCCAGAGCAAAGCCCGCGAGAATCCGCGTGGAGCTCCAGCCGTAGTTGTTGCCTTCGATCAGGGCGTACGTCAACCCGAAGAGGCCGACCGCGGACGAGATCAGCCCAGGGAGATCGAGCCGCTGTTCCTCGGACTCGTCACGCGACTCGGTGATCGCCAAGCGGGAGACGATGATGCCGGCGATCCCGACCGGGACGTTGATGAAGAAGATCCAGCTCCAGTTGATCTGCTCGGTGAGGATGCCGCCGATCAGTGGTCCGATCGCGAGCGCCATTGCGGAGATACCCACCCAGATCCCGATCGCAGTCCCGCGCTGCCGTGGCGGGAACGTCGCGACGATGATCGAGAGCGTTGCGGGGTTCATCAGCGCAGCTCCAACGCCCTGGACGACGCGGGCGCCGATCAAGAAACCGGCGCTGGTCGCGAGACCGCACGCGAGCGACGAGGCCGTGAAGATCGTCAGGCCGACGATGAAGATACGCCGTCGGCCGAGCATGTCCGCGAGCTTCCCGCCGGTGAGCATGAGGACGGCGAAAGTCAGCGCATAGCCGCTCACCACCCACTCGAGCTCGGACTGGGAAATCTTGAGGTCGCTCTGGATCGCGGACAGCGCGACGAAGACGACCGTGTTGTCCAGCATGATCATGAACAGGCCGAACGCGACCGCCCCCAGCGTCCACCACTTCCGGTTTTCCTCTGCGAAGATTGCTGCTCGCATGACCGCCTTCCCTCGAGTGGTTAGCGGTCACTAAGTTACCAGAACGATGGCGCAGGCAACGACGAAGTTCATCTGGGAGCCGGACGCGGCCACGCTCGAGCGGGCGAACGTCGTCCGTCTTATGCGGAAGCACGGTTTTGACAGCTACTGGGAGCTCGTCGCGCGCTCGCAGGACGACCCGGAGTGGTTCTGGCCGGCGGTGGTCGAGGACATGGGGCTCGAGTTCTCGCGGCCCTGGGAGTCGGTCGTCGATCTCTCGCAAGGCCCGGAGTGGGCGACCTGGTTCGTGGGTGGGAAGGTGAACATCGCGTCGAACTGCGCGCACCGTTGGGCCGGGCGCAGGCCCGAAGCCGTCGCCTCGGTCGGGCTCGGCGAGGACGGTTCTCGGCGCGAGCAGACGTTCGCCGAGCTCTCGAGGGAGGTGACGCGCCTCGCCGAAGCGCTCGTGGAGCTGGGCGTCCGCGAAGGTGACCGCGTGGCGATCTTCCTGCCGATGTCGCCCGAGGTGCCGGTGGCATCGCACGCGTGCGCGCACATCGGTGCGATTCAGGTGCCGATCTTCTCGGGCTTCGCAGCGCCCGCGGTCGCGCAGCGGCTCCAGGCCTCCGAGGCGAAGGTCGCGATCACGACGGTGACCTCGATGCGCCGTGGGCGCGAGGTGCCGATGCTCGAGATCCTCGAGGAGGCGCGGCGCGAGGCGCCGAGCGTGGAGCACGTTGTCGTCGCGCCGTGGGACGAGCTCGTCGCCGACTCGCCGGGCGAGCTGCCGGCGGCCGAGCTCGACTCCGAGGCGCCCTACCTCCTCACGTACACGTCCGGGACGACCGGCACGCCGAAGGGCGTCGTCCACGTTCAGGGCGGCTTCCTCGTCTCGATCGCGCGGGAGGTCTGCTACCAGGCCGACGCCGGGCCCGACGACCGGATCCACTTCGTCACGGACATGGGCTGGATCATGGGACCGTGGACGGTCGTCGGCGGTCACGCGATGGGCTCGACGCTGGTCTTCGCCGAGGGCGCCCCGGACTGGCCGCAGGACCGGCTGTGGCAGCTCCTCGATTCGGAGCGCGTGTCGGTGCTCGGGATCTCGCCCACGCTCACCCGAGCGCTGATTCCGCACGGCGAGCCGCAGACCGACCTCTCTTCGCTGAGGACGATCGTCACCACCGGCGAGCCGTGGAACCCCGAGCCGTACCGCTGGCTCTTCGAGAAGGTCGGCGGTGGACGCTGCCCGATCATCAACTGCTCTGGGGGTACCGAAGTCGGAGCGTGCTTCCTGTCGCCGACGCCCGCGATCCCGATCAAGGCGTGCTCGCTCGGCGGCCCCGCGCTCGGGATGGCGATGGACGTCGTCGACTCGGACGGAACCTCGGTGCGCGGCGAGGTCGGCGAGCTCGTCTGTCGCAAGCCGTTCCCCGGGATGACACGAGGCTTCTGGCGCGACCCGGAGCGGTACCTCGACACGTACTGGCGGCGCTTCCCCGGGATCTGGACGCACGGGGACTGGGCCTCCGTCGACGAGGACGGGTACTGGTTCCTGCACGGGCGCTCCGACGACACGCTGAACATCGCCGGCAAGCGGATCGGGCCCGCGGAGCTGGAGTCGGCCGCGGTTGGTCACCCGGCCGTTGCGGAGGCTGCAGCGATCGGCGTCCCGCACGAAGTGAAGGGCGAGGTGGCGTGGATCTTCTGCGTCGTAACGCCGGGCACCGAGGCTGACGCCGCGCTCGCAGCCGAGGTCGCCGCGCAGGTCGCCGGCGATCTGGGCAAGGCGTTCAAGCCCGATCGTGTGATCTTCGTGTCCGCGCTGCCTAAGACGCGCAGCGCGAAGATCGTACGGCGGGCGGTGCGCGCACGGGCGCTCGGCGCCGACCCGGGCGACCTTTCGTCCCTGGAGAACCCCGAATCGCTGGAGGAGATCACGAATGCAATCTGAGCGCGGAACAGCACTGGTCACCGGAGGGGGCCGCGGGATCGGGGCGGCCATCGCCCGGGAGCTCGCGCAGGACGGCTGGTCGGTTGTCGTCGCGGCGCGGAGCCGGGACGAGATCGACGCCGTCGC
>JBKPQP010000155.1:0-8989 GCA_046734155.1 Actinomycetota bacterium
CGGCGCGACCCGGGCGTGCTGACCGCGTACCACGAGCAGAGCCCGGACTACGAGAAGGTGAAGGCGGCGCTGGAGCGGCCGTCCGTCTACGACTCGTTCCTCCGTTACCTGGCCGGGAAGGGTTATCCCGTTCCGGGGGACGATCTCGAGCGCGACGTCACGCAACCGGTGCACGAGTCGAAGGGCGTCCAGGCCGCCCTGCTCCAGGCCTACCGTGACGACGGCGAGCCCGCGCAGGTCGCAGAACGGCTCGTCGACTTCGACGAGGGCTTCATGGAGTGGCGCTACCACCACGTGAAGATGGTCGAGCGGACGATCGGCACGCGCGTGGGCACCGGCGGATACGGCGCCGAGTATCTGCGCTCGACGCTGCACAAGCCGTTCTTCCCCGACCTCTGGGCCGTCCGCAGCGAGCTTTGATCGACGGGCTCGCCGACCACTACTCGGACTTCCGCGTCGCCGAGCGACTGTTCCTGACGGGCCACTCACACCAGGCGTGGCCCGACGTCGGCCGCGAGGGGCAGCTCGAGGCCTGGCAGGACGCGGCCGAGCACGCTGACCTGAAGTGGGAACGGGCATTCGCGAAGGCCGAGCGGTTGCGCGAGGGCGTCCGGAGCCTCCTCGACGATCCCGGCGCGCCTGTCGCGCTGGCGCCGAACACGCACGAGCTGTTGCTCCGCTTCCTGTCCGCATTGCAACTGCGCGAGCGGCCGAAGCTCGTCACGACCGACGGCGAGTTCCACACGATGAGGCGCCAGCTCGGGCGCCTGCGGGAGGAAGGACTCGAGGTCGTCCGGCTCGCGGCCCGGCCGGTGGACACGCTCGCCGATCGCCTTGGCGCCGAAGCTCGGGGCGCGAGCGCGGTCCTCGTCTCGGCGGTGCTGTTCGAGAACTCGCGGATCGTCCCCGACCTGCCGGCCCTGGCACAGGCCAGTGCCGACGCGGGTGCGGAACTGCTCGTCGACGCCTACCACGCGCTCGGCTGCCTGCCCTTCACGATCGAAGGCCTCGAACGGGCGTGGATCGTCGGCGGGGGCTACAAGTACCTCCAGCTCGGCGAGGGGAACTGTTTTCTCCGTTTGCCGCCCCAGGCGGACGAGCTGCGGCCAGCGATCACGGGCTGGTACGCGGAGTTCGACGAGCTGCACGCGGAGCATGGGCCCGGCGCAACGCCGTATCCGCGCGGGAGCATGCGCTACGCCGGATCGACGTACGACCCGACGAGCCACTACCGCGCGGCGCGCGTCCTCGACTTCTTCGTGGAGCACGATCTGACCCCGGAGCGGCTGCGCGCTAGCTACCTGCATCAGACGAGCGTGCTCGCGGATTCCTTCGACCGGCTCGACCTCCCGGACGTCACGCGTGACCGTGAGACGCCCCTGAGCGCCTTCGGCGGGTTCATCGCCTTGGAGTCGGAGCGTGCCGAGGAGCTGAGCCGGCTGCTCCTTGACGCGGGCGTCGTCACCGACAGCCGCGGCCGCTACCTGCGCTTCGGGCCTGCGCCGTACCTCTCGGACGAGCAGCTCGAGCGAGCCGTCGAAGAGCTAGGACGCCTCGCCCGCTAGCGCCGGCACGGGATGCGGGCGATCGTCGACGAGCGCGGGTGCGCGCCGCGGAAGGAGCAGGACGACAAGGCTTGTGAGCGCGACTCCGAGGATCTGCGTGGACGCCAGCGTCGCGTCGAAGGCGAAGTAGCCGACCGCGATCGCGACGACCGGGAACGTGAGCTCCGCAAGCGACGCGACCGAGGCGGTCGTCCACGTGAGGCCCCAGTAGTAGAGCAGCAGGGCGACGAGCCCGGTGACGAGCGCGAGCAGCGCGATGAAGAGCTCGTCGTGCACCGACGCCCTGAACGGTGCCCCGAGCACGAGCACAGCCGCGAGCGCCGCCGGTAACCCGAAGGCGAAGCGCACCGCGGTCACCTGCTCGAATGGCAACTCGAGCGCGAGGAAGCGCCCTAGAACGGTCCCCAGCGCCCAGAGCGCAGCGGCGGCGAGCGCGTACAGCACCGGCGCCATGCCGTGGAGCGTGACCTCGAAGGGGCTCGAAAACGCCATCAGCCAGGTTCCCGCCACGCCGCCCACGAGGAAGACCCCGAAACGAGGCCGTGGGCGTTCCCCGAGCATGATCGCGGCCAGCGAGACGGCGATCAGCGGCTGCACCTTCTGCAGGACGACCGGCGTCACGGGGTCGCCGTCCACGAACGCCTGCGTGAACAGGATCGTGGCCAGCGCCGACGAGCCCGCACCGATCACGATCCCCGCGGCCAGGGAACGCGGCCCGGCGCGCCACAGGGCAGGCAGTGCCTTGAAGATGACCGGCAGGAGAAGAGCGACGAGCACGACGTGCTCACCGAGGACGATCGTCGCAGGCTGCGTCGAGTGGGCGAGGGGCCGACGGATGAGTGCGTCCATGCCCCAGAGGCCAGCGGCGACGGCCACGGCCACGACTCCGATGGTCGCTCGACTCGGCATGCACTCCATTCTGCAAACCGGCTGCGACCTCGTGCGTCTGAATGGACATGAAGCGGGTCGTGGCGGCACTGCTCGTCCTCGGAGTGTTCGCCTGCACCGCATCGGCGGCGGGGCCGATCCGCGTCTCGCTGACCGGCAAGCGGGCGGCGCCGGTTGCGGGCCGCGCATGGACGGCCCGGCTCGCGGTTCGGCCGAGGTCTTTCGCCGGCGTGGTTCGCGTGAGCGCAGTCGGGCCGGGACGCATTCGTGCTCGCGCGACCGGCAAGCGCGGCTCGTATCGTGCGCGGCTCGTCTTCCCGAAGGCTGGGGTGTGGCGGATTACCGCGCGGGCAGGCGGCGTGACTTCGCGGCTCGGGTCCGTGCGCGTCCGCCGAGCGCCTGCGAAGCCGCTCGCCTTCACGGAGCCGACCTCGATCGACCTCCAGCTTTCCGGGAAGCTGCTGCTCGTCGAGTTCAGCCTCGGTCGTGTCTTGCAGGTCGACCCGAGGACGGGCCACCAGATCGCGGTCGTTTCATCTCTGGTTCATCCGTATGCCGTCGTTCGAGCTTCCTCGGGCAGCATCTTCCTCTCGGTCGAGAATCAACTCCTGCGGATCAGCGGCGACGTGCCTCCGACGGTCGTCGCCGAGATGCCGCCGAACGTCGAAATCGGGCCGGTCGCGGCCGCGGCCAACGGGGATATCTACTTCTCGACAGCGACGCAGATCTTCCGCATTCCGGGAGGCGCCGGGCCGGCGATTCACATCGCCGGGACCGGGGTGGAGGGCGGAGGAGGTGACGGCGGGCCCGCGCTCGACGCCCAGTTCTCGTCGCCGCACGGGCTCGCCGTCGCGTCCGACGGCGCGCTGCTCGTTTCCGACCGCGGGAACGACCGCGTGCGGCGCATCGATCCGGTGACCGGCGTGATCACCGCCTTCTCGTCGATCGGAGAGCCGTACGGCATCGACGTCGCGCCGAACGGGACCGTCTACGTGATCGACGGCAAGGCCGGCCGCATTCAGCGGCTTGCTTCGTCCGGAGCGCAGCTCGGCTTCCTCGGTTCTACGTTCTTCAACCCGTACGACGTCGAGGCCGCCGGCGACGGTGCCGCCTACCTCCTCCAGGCGGGCCCAACCGGCTATGTCCACCGCATCGCCCCGGATGGGAGCGTGACGACGGTCTCAGCCCGCTGACCAGCTCTGCACCCACCACTCTGCGTGGGGCATGCCGGACCTCAGGCTCATCTGCAGAAACGCGTCCACGTCGAACGGCGTGCGGCGAAGGTCGATGCTCAGCCGCCCGTCCTCTCCGGTCAGCACGCCGTACTCTGCCCAGGGAGAGATGCGGACCGGCCGCGGCCACCAGGACTGGAACGCCAGGCCCACGCTGCCGGGGTTGACGATGATCGACTCGACGTACCGGCGGATCATCTGGACATGCGTGTGCCCGCCGATCAGGACACGTTCTTCGATGTCGGAGAAGATCGCCCTGAGCTCGTCGTCTGGAGTCGTCGAGAAGATCCACTCGTCGTACGACCGCGGCGAACCGTGGAAGAAGAGCACGGGAGTCGACCCGGCCTCGAGCCGGACCGTGGGCTCGAAGCTCGCCATGTAATCGCGATCGGCCTCGGAGAGGTACGAGGCCCACCACTCGCTGATTTCGACGAGCTGCTCGCCGATCTTGTCCTGCGGCGTCGGCATGGCGCCGAGGAACGCCGCATCCCAGTTGCCCATGATCACCCGGCAGCCGAGCTCGCGCACGCCCTCGAGGGCCTCCGCCGGCTGCGGCCCGACGGCCACGTCGCCGAGGCAGATGAACTCCTCGACGCCCTCGCGCTCGAGCTCCTGCAGCACCGCGTCCAGCGCCAGGCGGTTTCCGTGGATGTCAGAGATCAGCCCCAGGCGCACGTGCGCGCCATTGTGGCTCAGTCGGCGACTAGAGGTGAACGGCGACCGCCCGCAGGTCGCGGACGAACGCCACGAACTCCGACTCGCGGTCGTCGGCGCGGAGGATGGACGAGGGGTGGACCGTGGCGATCACAACAGGGGCGAGATCGGATCTCACCTCTTCGCCGCGGTGCTGCGTGACCCGGAAGTCGCGGCCGAGGAGCGCCTGCGCGGCCGTCGCGCCCAGGCAGACGAGGACCCGCGGCTTCACGACGGCGAGCTCGGCTTCGAGCCAGGGGCTGCACGCGGCGATCTCGGACCAGTTCGGCTTCTGGTGGATCCGGCGCTTTCCCTGCGCCTTCCACTTGAAGTGCTTGACCACGTTCGTGACGTAGGTGGTCGAACGGTCGATCGCCGCTTCCTCGAGCGCGCGGTCGAACAGCTTGCCGGCGGGGCCGACGAACGGAGCTCCGTCCTGGTCCTCCTGGTCGCCGGGCTGCTCGCCGACGAACATGACCTCGGACTTCGTAGAGCCTTCGCCGAAGACGGTCTGCGTCCCGGTTTTCCAGAGCGGGCAGGCCTTGCAGTCGGCTGCAGCCTCCCTCAGCTTCTTCAACGTCGGGTGGGGCGGGACGCGCGGCGCGGCGCCTTCGTCGAGCAGGTTTCGCTGTGCCATCCCGAGCTTCGGATACCCGTGGGGCGGCGATACCATGCGGCACTCGGGCGCCGTGGCCGAGTGGTTAGGCAGAGGCCTGCAAAGCCTCGTACACCAGTTCGATTCTGGTCGGCGCCTCTCTCGCGTCCCTGAGCGGCGGCGGCTCCCGGCCGGCGGAGCCGGCCTCCGCCGCCGCCTCGCGCCGCTGACCGCCCTCCTGCCTTCGGGCCGTGTGGCTAACTAACACTGTCCCGCCGGCATACGGACGGTCAGCGACGCGTCAGGAACGCGAGAGAACGGTTCTTGTTAGCGGTCGCCTTTGAGGCGTTCTTTCCACGCTTCGCCGTGGGCGCGGCCCTCCGGCGTCTCCAGAAAGTGTTCGAGCGGGACGTGCACGAAGGCAAGCCGCGCCTCGGCAAGGAGCTCGCCCGCATGCCAGAGCTCGCCGCGCACAAAGACACGCCGGCCCCTCTCCTCCTCGACCCACGCACGCACGGAGAGCTGCCTGTTGATCGGGACCGGCCTCCGGTACCGAAGGAACATCCGACCCGTCACCGTCGGGAAGCGATACCACGTGGCGACGAGCCCGCACGCCTCGTCGATCAGCGCGGCGACCATGCCGCCGTGCGCGAGACCCGGTCCGCCCTGGTGCCGCTCGTCGAAAGAGAAGGTCGTGTCGTAGCGGTCTGAGCCCTCGGCGTCCGGGTGCGGAAGATGGAAGCCGATCGGGTTGTCGCCGCACCCGAAGCACGCCGGGTCGTGGTGCGGTGGGACCTTCAGCGCATGCCACCCCGGTCGAAGTGCGCCTTGAAGAAGTTCTCCGAGCCGGACGTGGCCATCGCGGCCGAGGCCGAGATCTCGAGCGCCAGCGTCGCAGCGGCCACGATCTGCGCGAAACGGTAGACCTTCCCGGGCCCCGCGCAGTCCATCAGCCCGAGCCAGGCGCGCGCGTACGGCAACGTCGTTCCGCCGCCGACGGTTCCAACCTCGAGCCCAGGCAGCCGGATCGAAGCGTTCAGGCCGCCTGCGACGCGCTTCCCGGCTCCGTGGGCCATCGAGCTCGTGCCGACCATTCCCATGTCCTGGCCGGTCGCGTTGAAGATCGCGGCGATCGCCGTCGCGGGCGTGAAGGCGACCGACTGCATGCCGGACGCAACCGCGCCGTGCGTCCCGGCCCAGGAGAGCTCCAGCAGGTCGTCGACGGTCGTCCGCAGCACGCGGCGAACCGCGTCGTCGGTCAGCGTCACCTCGGCGACGACCGTCTTCCCGTGGCCGCCCCGTTCGAAGTAGCGGTGCGAGACCTTCTTGTCGCCGCCCATGTTGGCCTCCAGGATCGCGCGCTCCGGTTTCCGCGGCGCGTGCTCCATCACGTAGCCCATGTTCAGCGCGTACGCGTTGCGCGTCATCATGTTCGGCCCGCAGGCGTCCCCGGTCGTGAAGGCCCACATCACGTGGCAGATCGGTCCCGCGACGTACGTCTCGACCTCCCGCAGCTTCGCGTAGCGCGAAACCCATTCAGCCTCGAGCCCGGCCAGCCAGTCGCGCATCTGCGGCAGCTCACCCTCGATCCACCGGCCGAGCGCCACAGCCTCTTCGACCGAGTTCGTGACGAAGGCGGACGCGCGCGTGATCCGGTCGCGCAGCACCTCGGTCCGAAACCCGCCCGAGTCCGTCGCCGCCCGAGCACCGCGGTACAACGAGTCCGACAACGATCCCTCCGTGTGTGCGAGTGGGACGAAGACCTCATCCGTCGACCGCCCCCGCTCGACGAGCACGCCGTCCGGCTCGGTCAGCTCGTAGTCGCCGAGCGAGATCGTCAGTGGCCCGATCACCGCCGTCGGCGTGACCGAGACGCCTGTCAGCGCCTCCTGCGCTCCGATCCAAGGCGTCACGTCGATCTCGAAGACCTCCGAGTCCACCCGGCCGTCGAGCGCGGCCCGGCGCGCCGCGATCGACGCAGCGTCGTTCTTGCGCGGCCATTTCCGAAGCTCCACGGATGGGACGATAATCTCCGCGCATGGCCATGGAGCAAGTCGTCGAGCCCGTCGCGGGCGAGCGCGAGGAATATGCAGGTGTCCTGCGCTTCTACGAGCTGGCCAAACGCCAGGAGTGGCAGGTGCGCGACCTGCCCTGGAGCGACCTACCTCCGATCCCCGAAGGCAAGGGCTCGCCGCAGCGCCGCGCGCGTCGCAGCGACATGTGGCGCTCAGTCCTCACGCAGCAGCTCCAGGCCGACATGCTCGCCTGCGAGATGTCCTCGCAGCTCCTGAACGTCGCGCCCGACCCCGAGGCGAAGCTCTACTACTCGACGATGGTGCAGGACGAGTCGCGCCACACCGAGGCGTGGCTGAAGCTGATCAACGACGTCGGCGGGATCGCGGAGCGCGACCCGTACCTGGACGAGCTCGCGCACATGACCCTCGAGGCGGACACGCTCGAGGAGAAGGTGTTCCAGATGCAGGTCTTCTACGAGCGGCTGATCATCTCGCGCTTCCGGCTGATCGCCCGGGCCTCGCGCGGGACGGTGCTGGAGGACCTGTGCAACCGGCTCGCGACCGACGACGGAATCCACCACGGGGCCGGAATGGCCTACGAGCGCGTCCTGCTCCAGGGCGCGGGCAAGAAGATGAACCAGCGTCTCGTCGATGCGGCGAACCGCCTGCTCCCGATCTTCATCAAGCACGCGCTCTGGCGCCCCAAGGCGCGTGCCGTGATCGGGAGGCTCATGTACGAGCGCGACGTGCAGCGCCTCGAGGAGGACCTCCAGGAAGGCGTGAAGCTCGCCGAGTCGCTCGGCCTCGATGTCAGCGACGTGGAGTTGCCCAGGCCCTAGTGGCGGCGCGGTTGATCGACGGCAGGGCGCTCGCGGAGCGGATCCGCGGCGAGATCGCCGAGGAGGTTCGTGGGCTCGGGGAGATCGGGCTCGCGACGGTCCTCGTCGGCGACGACGCGGCGTCGGACATCTACATCCGGCTCAAGCACAAGGCGGCCGCGGAGGTCGGGATCAACGCGAAGGACATCCGGCTCGCGTCGCAGACGACCGAGGAGGAACTGCTCGCGCAGGTCGCCGAGCTGAACGCGGACGAGTCAATCGACGGGCTGCTCGTTCAGCTCCCGCTACCCGACCACATCGACGAGGCGCGAGTCATCCGAACGATCGATCCGATCAAGGACGTCGACGGACTGCACCCGCTCAACTTCGGCCAGCTCGTCCTCGGACACCCGGCGCACGTCGGCGCGACGCCGGTCGGGGTGATGCGACTGCTCGAGGAGTACGACGTCCCGCTCGAAGGCGCCCGCGCCGTTGTCGTCGGCCGCAGCGACATCGTCGGCAAGCCCGCAGCTCTCCTCCTGCTCCACGCGAACGCGACCGTCACTGTCTGTCACTCGCGGACGCGCGATCTCGGCGCGGTCACGCGCGAAGCCGACGTGCTCGTCGTAGCAGTCGGTCACACGAGCGTGATCGGGCCCGACGACGTACGGGAAGGCGCGACCGTGATCGACGTCGGCATGAACCGCGGAGACGACGGCGTCGTGGGGGACGTCGACCCGGCCGCCGCGGAGCGCGCCGCCTTGATCACTCCCGTGCCTGGAGGAGTCGGGCCGATGACGATCGCGATGCTGCTCGCGAGCGCGGTCAAGGCAGCGAGATACCGCCGCGGACTCCTTGCGTTCCCCGGGGGCTGAGGTTAGTCTTCCGCCGCTTTAGAGTCCGGCCGTAGAAGGAGGAAGTGTTGGCTGAAGGCACCGTCAAGTGGTTCTCGAACGAGAAGGGGTACGGCTTCATCGAGCGCGAGGGTGGCGACGACGTCTTCGTCCACCACAGCGCGATCCAGATGGACGGCTACCGGTCACTGACCGAGGGGCAGCGCGTCCAGTTCGAAGTCGTGCAGGGCGACAAGGGCCTTCAGGCCTCGAACGTCACCGCCGCCTAGTACTTCCGGACTCGAGACAGACCGCGGGCCCCGGAAGGGGCCCGCTTCTATTTTGGAAGG
>JBKPQP010000156.1:0-7692 GCA_046734155.1 Actinomycetota bacterium
CACGAGGAAGTCCTCCTGCACGCCCTCGGAGTGGTAGAGGCAGTTCGGCTTGCCGGGCTCGAGGACGCTGATGTTGATTCCGAGCTGCGGGAACTCGGCCGCCTTGTTCTCGAACGTGCAGTCCGAGCCGAACGACTTCGACGTTCGCCATGCCGCGTCCTGAACGTTGACGACGAACCAGCCCTCTTCGGCCGGTGCGAGGCCTGAGCCGGAATCCTCGAGCCGCGCTTCTGGCACGCCCGCGAGTCTAGCCTTGCCCCGCCGACGCCCGCTCCACGATCTCGGGCCAGCGTGGGATGAGGACGAAATGGCCCTCGTCCTCGCACGTGTGCACCGTGCACGAGGGGATGCGGTGGGCGATCTCGGGCGCATCGCGAGGCGCCCGGCCCGGGTCGAGCGCTCCGACCCAAAGGGTGACCGGGACGTCGATGTCTGCGAGCCGGAAGCCCCAGGGAAGCGCATCGGCGACCCAGTCGGCGACCAATCCCGCTTGACCCTGGCGTGCGCCTTCGACGTTCGACTCCGCGAAGTTCGCGCGGAACGCCTCGTCACGGAAGATCGCCGCGTCTCCGGGCTCGCGCGCACGAGCGAGGAAGCGCAACGGGTCGTCCGCGTACCACTGGCCGTGCTCCCAGAGCAGCTCGGTCGCACCGACCGGATCGGCGCGGATCGCGGCGAGCGCCTCACGCTCCTCGTCGGTCAGGCTCGCGTGAGCGGCCTCGAGCTCGTCCACAGGGCCCCAGGAGGACACGACCGCGACTGACGTAACCAGGTCGTCCAGGAACGCGCCGCAGGCGAGCGCATGAGGGCCGCCTCCGGAGAAGCCGACGACGGCGAACCGCTTCCAGGCAGCGTCCTCGGCGATCTGCCGGACGATCTCGGCGAACGCGCCCAGTGTCGGGATGTCCAGCGGCGTCGAGCGCCCGTATCCGGGGCGATCGACAGTGACCAGCCGAGGGGCGGGGCCGGGGAAGAAGAGGCGCGACCCGGGCGTGCCGTTCAGGAAGAGAACCGGATCGCCCTCGGCGTCGCCCCACTCGCGCCAGGCGACCACGGATCCATCCGGCAGCACCGTTTCCCGGTCGCGAGGCATGATCGCCATATCCTGATGGCGGTCATGGCCCGAGACGCGGCGATCGACTTCCTGCTCGCCTCGAACGAGCCGGCGATCCGGTTCATGGCGCGCCGCGACGTGTTGGGCGAGGACGTGACGCCCGATCCCGACGAGATCTTCTCCGGGCCGCTCGTGCGCGGCCTGCTCAGCGGCCAGAAGAGCGACGGAGGGTTCGGCGTCTTCGTGTACCACAAGTGGACCGGGGCGCACTGGCGGCTCGTGTCGCTCGTCGAGCTGGGCGTTCCCGCCGACGATCGCCTGTACGCCGCCGCCGGGACCGTCCTCGACTGGCTGACGAGCGACGGCCACCGCAAGCGGATTCCGGTTATCGACGGCCTGACGCGACGCTGCGGCTCGCAGGAAGGAAACGCGCTCGCCGTCTTCTGCCGGCTCGGGATGGCCGACGATCCGCGCGTGCAGCTCCTCGCGCGCTCGCTCGTCGAGTGGCAGTGGCCCGACGGCGGCTGGAACTGCGACAGGAAGGCGACCGGGCGGCGCTCGTCCTTCAACGAGTCGCTCCCGCCGATGTGGGGGCTCCACGAGTACTGGCTCGCCACCGGTGAAACGGCGGCGAGGAAGGCCGCGGATCGAACCGCCGAGCTCTTCCTCGAGCACGACCTGTTCCGGGCGGTCGCGACCGGCGAGCCGATCCACGAGGGCTGGCTCGTCGCGCACTATCCGCCGTACTGGCACTACGAGGTTCCCCAGGCGCTCCTCATCCTGTCCCGGATGGACAAGCTCGGCGACCCGCGTGCCAACGACGCGCTCGACCTTCTCGAAGGCCTGCAGCGCGCCGACGGCACGTGGCACAAGGGCCCGTCCTGGTGGCGGAAGCCAGGCTCTTCGGGCAGCAACGTCGAGGTCGTCGACTGGGGCGGGCGCGGGCCGAGCGAGATGACGACTCTCAATGCGCTCCGCATCCTCAAGGCCGCCGGCCGGCTGGAGGTCTGATGGCTGAGACCCAGTACACGAAGAGTGGCGACGTCAACATCGCCTACCAGGTCACGGGCGACGGCCCGTTCGACCTCGTCTTCGTCGTCGGCTTCGTCAGCCATCTCGAGCTCGCAACCCGGATGCCGAGCTTCGCGCCCTTCCTCGAGCGGCTGGCCTCGTTCTGTCGCCTGATCCGCTTCGACAAGCGCGGGACAGGCATGTCTGATCGGGTCACTGGAGCGCCGTCGCTCGAGACCCGCATGGACGACGTTCGCGCTGTGATGGACGCCGTCGGCTCGAAGCGCGCCGCCTTCTACGGCTTGTCCGAGGGGGCCGCGATGAGCATCCTCTTCGCCGCCACATATCCCGAGCGGGTCGCGGCGCTCGTCCTACGGAGTGCCTTCCCCAGGCGGATGTGGGCTCCCGATTATCCATGGGGCAGCACCGAGGAGGAGTTCCGGCGCCAGGTCAACCGCGATCTGCGCATGTTCGGGCCCCGTGAGGACGCGGAGAAGGCGGTCAGCGAGCTCGGCAACTTCGAGGCTGACGAGCTGTCGGCCTTCCTCGACTACCTTCGCTACGGCGCCAGCCCGGGAGCTGTCGAGGAGCTCCACCGTATGAACAAGGAGATCGACGTCCGCGCAGTTCTTCCGTCTGTACACGTGCCGACGCTGATCATGCGCGGCTCCGAGGATCAGATGGTCGCGCCGGAGGTCGCGCAGTACATGGCGTCCCGCATCCCGAGGGCAGAAGCAATCGAGATCCCGGGCATCGGCCACCTTTCATTCGCAAGCACCCCCGATCCGATTGGGGATGAGATCCAGCGCTTCACTCGAGAGGTGTGGGAATCGGGCGGCTGGGACGAGGTCGAGCCCGAGCGAGTGCTGGCGACGGTGCTTTTCACGGACATCGTCGGGTCGACTGCGAAGGCGGCCGAGCTTGGCGACCGGGCATGGCGCGAGCTCCTGGAACAGCATCACGCGCTGATCAGGCGCCAGCTGATGCGCTATCGCGGCGCGGAGCTCGACGTCGCCGGCGACGGCTTCTTCGCGCGGTTCGACGGCCCGGCCCGCGCGATCCACTGCGCGCAGGCGATCACGGGAGAGGTCCGTGAGCTCGGAATCGAGGTGCGTGCAGGGCTGCACACGGGCGAGTGCGAGCTCGTGGACGGCAAGGTCGGCGGCATCGCCGTCCACATCGGTGCGCGGGTCGCGAAAGAGGCCGAGCCGAGCGAGGTGCTCGTCTCCAGCACGGTCAAGGATCTCGTCGCGGGCTCTGGTCTCATTTTCCGCGAGCGCGGCGTCGCGCAGCTCAAGGGCGTGCCGGAAGAGTGGCGCCTGTACGCGGTCGCTTGACCGCGAATTCCTTACGAGCCTTTACGAGCCTCTTACGCCCGCACCACGGAGCCCTGACGTTTGCGTCCGACCATTGGCGAGACGTCCAGTTCTCACGCCCAAGGAGGGTGCACATGAGGTTCCGCATGCTCTTCCTCGCTCTGACCGCCGTCGCCGCCGTCGGCGTCGGAGCGACCGGCTCAATCGCGGGCGGCAAGCAGGGTCTCGTCGAGTACCAGTTCCGAGGCGAGCTAGCTGCGGCTCCGCCGCCGAATGCTTCCTCGCTGCTCGTGGACGTGGCGGGCGGCAACCAGCGCGCGCTGCGCCTGATGGTCGGCCAGCCGTCCGGGCAGGCCTTCGCGGTAGATGCGAACACCCAGTACCTGCGCTGGGCGCACGGCGTCCCGACCGTCGTCCAGCAGAGCAACCTGGCCGAGGGCGATCAGCTCGTCGTCCGAATTCGAGCCCAGCGCGGCTCGACGCTCGCACAGGTCGAGACGTCGGCGGCCAAGGTCGTCGCAGATCACGGGCCGAACCCCGGCCATGCCAGGAAGCCGCTCTGGCTCTTCCAGGGGACGCTCAACGCGCCCGCGGCCAGCGGCCATCTCAGCGTCCATGTCATGGATGGAAACCACCGCGCGCTCAAGGCGATGCTCGGTCAGGCTCAGGACCAGTCGTTCACGTACGGCCGGCGCACGGTGTTCATCAAGTGGACGGGCCGCGTGCCCGAGCTGATCTCTCCGAGCCAGCTCACCGTCGGCGACCGGATCAGCGTCCGGATCCGCGCCCGCGGCAGCTCGTCGCTCGGACAGGTCGAGGCGACGCCGGCGAACCACGTCGGGGAGCACGAGCCCGCTTCAGCGTCGTAGACGCCAGCGAGGACGGGGGGCCGGCGCGTGCCGTCGGCCTCCCGGCCCTCTAATCGTCGCGACGCGGGTCCGTCTGCTCGGCGACGCGTTCCACCTCGATGCCTTCCTTCTCGACGATGACGAACACCTCGTGGGTCTCGATGACGTTCTCGACCGTTGGATCTTCGTGGCCCGCCCGGAGCAGGAAGTGCGTCGAGTCACCCCGGACGCGCTCGTAGACGTCCATCGGCACGGTGATCCGCTCGGTGCACGCCATGTCGCCGCACTCGCAAAAGATGTCGAACGAGCTGGTGACCGAGGCGAACGTCTGGTTCATGTCCTCGACGCGCTCGTTGACCTCGCGAAACATCGCCTCGTTGAGGCCCAGCCGCCGCTCTCTCTCCTCCATGGCGAACAGCCTACTCCTGCCGTAACGAGACATGGCCGGTGCCAGGCACCGGCCATGTCCTTCGGAGATCTGCCGGTGCTAGAACCGGCCCGAGACGATCCGCTTGCCGGCCGCGGTCTTGACCTTGACCAGCGTGCCCGCGTTGATCGCCGGGAAGCTCGCGCCGCGGCGATCGACCTGCGCCGCGCCGAGCCCGTTCACGCGCGCCGAGCCGACCTTTCTGCTGTTCACGAAGAAGCTGACGCGCTTGCCGGCGAGCCGCCGCACGTGCTCGACCTCGATCTCGAGCTCGCGCTGGCCCTCGTTCTGGAACTTCGCCTTGCCGCTGGCTCCTGGGAACGCACCGGATGACTTGAGCGCGATCCGAGTCCCCGGCTCGCCCTTGGCCTGAACCGCCGGCGCTGCGACCGCGAGCGCCGCGAGAGCGAGGAGCGAGGCCGTGAAAATGACTGTGCGCTTCATGACTGCCTCCTTGAGATTGGCTACACCACGAAGCTAGTGAGACCCGCCCAAAGCGCGGGCTAGGCGTAGGCAAAGCTTTGGTTCAGACCTTGATCCAGGGTCGGCACCATGGACGACCACCGGTCCCGCTCGAAGGCGACTGGGCTCTACGTCGCGACTTCGCGGTTCGCAGCGCCGGGTTCCCCGTTTCAGGGCTTGACGTCTTCGGTAGCGACGGCGAGCAAGCCCGGCTGCGCGACGTCGCCGGCGATCCGGCCTTTCGCGAGGCCGTGGCGTGGCAGAACCGCGACGTCCTCGCAACCGCGGTCGACGGCCTGCTCAAGACGGGTGGCAAGCCGAGCACGCAACGGCGGCGCGAGGAGATCGTCGCCCGCTACTGGCAGCGCTATTGCTCGAAGAACGACACGATCGGGTTCTTCGGCCCGCTCGCGTGGGGCGAGGTACGCGACGATGGCCCGGCACTCGCGCAACGCTCGCGCGCGCTGGTCCGCGAGCGCACGGTGCACATGGAGACGTGGTGCCTCGAGCGCTTCCTGCAGACGGTCACGGACGACCCCTGGCTGCCACTCGCCCCCTGGCCGGAGGAAGACGCGCGGGCCCGGATCGAGTCGATCCAGGACGCCGCCACACGGGAGCGCGCGGCGACCGGGCTTGCCCGCCTCGTGACGGAACGCGAACGCATTGCAACGGCGCCACGCGACGGGCTCGGCGAGGCTCTCGACGGGTTCGACCGCGTCTTCGAGGATCTGGTCGGCGAGGCGCCGGAGCGCACGCCAGAACTCGCGGGGGGTGGTCGCACGCCTGTCTACCTGGATGCGATGCGCGACCTGGACGTCGACCTCGGCCCGGGCGTGGTCGCCGAGCTCTCTGCTTCTCTCGGCCCTTTGCTGGAGAGCTCCCGCTGGCTGTGCGGACGTAGCTTCGAGCTCGGCTGCGAACTGCTCAACGAGGCGATCGGCTCAGGTGAACGGCGCCCGCTCGCCCCCTTGTTCGGAAAGGTCTTCTCGGCGCTGCGGGAATTGCCGCGCCTGCTCGCGTCCGAGTACGCCGAGCTCCAGAGGCGCTGGGCCGAGCTGCTCGACGACCCCGATCATGCGACAATCGGCGAACGCGCCCGCGCCCGCTTCTCCGACTACGGCCCGGCGTGGCCGATCTCGGTCTTCCACAGCCCCGACATTCAGATCGCGGCCGCCGATGCAGGCGCGGTCGAGCGCGGCGATTACCTCGTCGTCATCGGTGACTTCCACCCGGGCACGAACCCGCTCGGCCAGGGCCTCTTCGCCTACCGTCACCCGGATCGGCAGTGGTTCCTCGAAACCTTGGGCGCGGACATCGGGACTCCGGGGATCTATCTCTTGCCACCGCGGGTATCGGAAGTCCCGATGACCGCGCGGTTGATGCCGGCGGCGAACCTCCCCGGCGACATCATCGTGCTGCCTGGGATGCCCGAGGTTCGCGTACGCGGCGGCTCGCGGATCGTGTCGCTCGCCGACGTGCTCGTCTGACGGCGCCACGATCACGGACGGCGAGCGCTCGTTTCGAGCACCACTCCATGCGCTCTTCTGGGTCCCGATGTTCGTCGCGACAGCCTTCAGCTACGAGCCCTTCCCTGGGGCCGAGCACATGGAGCGGATCACAGTCGGGCGCACCGTGTACCGCCGTGAGAGTTGGCGGATCGCGATCGGAGACTGCCCGAGCGACCCGGCCGACGTGGCCGGTTGGGCGCGCGATCACGGGGTGCCACGACGGGTCTTCGTGCGCATGGCCGACGAGCCCAAGCCGAGCTACCTCGACGTCGAGAGCTCCGTTCTCGTCCGAATTTTCTGCCGCCAGATCCGACGCCGGGCCGATAGACCGGAACAGCTCATGACGGTGTCGGAGATGCTGCCGCGACCCGAGGACTGCTGGCTCGAGCTCGGCGGCGAGCGCTACACGAGCGAGCTGCGGATCGCGGCCGTCGACCTGACCCGGCGCGGCCACGCGAAGATCGATGTCCGAAAGCCCTCCTAAGAGGCGTAGCTGGCTTTCGAGCCCTCGCGGAGGCCGAAAAGGCTGTAGAGGGCCCAGTTCACGATCGAGACAACGATCGTCGCACCGATGTACGTCCAGAACCCATCGATCGAGAAATCGGGCGCGATCCATTCGGCGAGCGCGAGCATCAGGACGTTGATCGCGAAGTAGGCCAGGCCGAGCGTGACGATCACGAGCGGCAGCGTGAGCAGCGTCAGGATCGGCTTTACGATCGTGTTCGCGATCGCGAGCACCGCGGCGCCGATGAGCAGCGGCCCCCAGCCGTCGATCGTAACGCCACTGAAGATCCAGTCCGTGACCGCGAGCGCGACGATGTTCGCGGCCCACGCGAGGATGAAGAACAGCGCCATCGGGCGCTAGTAAAGCAGGAGTCTCCTACCTGTGGCGGTAGACGATCCGGCCGCGCGACAGGTCGTACGGCGAGAGCTCGACGTTCACGCGGTCGCCAGGGAGGATCTTGATCCGGTAGCGCCGCATCTTGCCGGCCGTGTAACCCAGGGTCTCGTGGCCGTTGTCGAGGAGGATCTTGTACATGCCGTTGCGGAAGGCCTCGATGACCTC
>JBKPQP010000157.1:0-14304 GCA_046734155.1 Actinomycetota bacterium
AAGCTCCCACAGCCGGGGCAGCGGCCGAGCCAACGTCCGGTCGAGTATCCGCACTCGGCGCAGGAGAAGTGAACGGCCTGGACCTTCGCCATTGCGTCGAGTCTAGGAGCGTGGTCCGACGCCGTTGGTGCCGGAATCGAAACAAGAGCGCGCTGCAGCGAGGCATCGACGGCTTAGGATTCGTGACGGTGCCAGCCTGGTTGCTGTGGGCCATTGCGGCCGTCCTGCTCGCCGTGGGGGAGATCCTCACGCCGGGCCTCTTCTTCCTGGGGCCGGTCGCGGTCGCCGCCGTGTTCGCGTGTCTCCTCGCGCTGCTCGGTCTCGGCGCCGCCGTCCAGATCGTCGGCTTCGTGGTCGCGTCGATCGCATCGGTCGCGGTCCTCCGTCCGCTCGCGCGCAGCCACCTCCACGTTCCGCCACTCCTGCGCACCGGCACTGCTGCTCTCGTCGGCACGAAGGCGCTAGTCCTGGAACGGGTGGATGCCGACGGCGGCAGGGTGCGGATCGGCGGCGAGGAGTGGTCGGCACGGGCGTTCGTGGACGACCAGGTGATGGAGCCCGGCGAACGGGTCGAGGTCGTCAAGATCGAGGGCGCGACTGCTCTCGTCTACCAATAGGAGGTCGTGGTGATCGAGCTGATCGTGTTCCTGGGCGTTCTGGCCCTTGTGATCCTCACCCTCGCGAGGACGATCCGGGTGATCCCGCAGGCCCGGGCGGGCGTCGTCGAGCGGTTCGGCCGCTATTCGCGAACCCTGAACGCCGGCCTCACGATCGTCGTCCCGTTCGTCGACCGCATCCGCGACACGATCGATCTCCGCGAGCAGGTCGTCTCGTTCAAGCCGCAGCCGGTGATCACCGAGGACAACGTCGTTGTCTCGATCGACACCGTCATCTACTTCCAGGTGACCGAGCCGAAGGACGCTACCTACGAGATCTCGAACTACATCCAGGCGATCGAGCAGTTGACCGTGACGACGCTGCGCAACGTGATCGGCGGGCTCGACCTAGAGGACACGCTGACCTCGCGCGACCAGATCAACCAGCAGCTGCGCGGTGTCCTCGATGAGGCGACCGGCAAGTGGGGCATCCGCGTGAACCGCGTCGAGCTCAAGGCGATCGACCCGCCGGCCTCGATCCAGGACTCGATGGAGAAGCAGATGCGGGCCGAACGCGACAAGCGCGCCGCGATCCTGAACGCGGAGGGCGTAAAGCAGTCGCAGATCCTCGAAGCCGAGGGCGAGAAGGCGAGCTCGATCCTGCGCGCCGAGGGCCAGCGCCAGGCGACGATCCTCGCCGCCGAGGGCCAGGCGCAGGCGATCGGCACTGTCTTCGAGGCCATCCACTCGGGCGACGCCGACCCGAAGCTGCTCGCCTACCAGTACCTGCAGGTGCTGCCGCAGATCGCGCAGGGCGAGTCGAACAAAGTCTGGATCATCCCGAGCGAGATCACGAGCGCGCTCAACAGGATCGGCGAGGCTCTGCCTGGGTCCGAAAAGCCTGGCGAGAAATAGGCGCCGCTCAGTGCTCGGGCACGGTCTCGAGCGGCGCCTTCTCGCGAGGTCCCACCGAGGCGATCAGCAGGCCCGACAGGATCAACGCGGCTCCGAGCAGCTGGAGTCGCGACGGCCTCTCGTCCACGAGCAGCGCGGCGAAGATCACGGCCAGGAGGGGCTGGAGCGTGAGCAGCACCGAGGTGAGCGCGGTCGGGAGGCGTCCGAGCGAGACGGTGATCAGGAGCCAACCGACGACCTGCGAGCTGAGCGCGAGCGTGATCAGCCAGGCTTGCGCCTCCGGTCCGGGCGTGAAGTCGAGGTTTCCGAGCACGAGCCCGATCGGGACGACGCAGATCGTGCTCGCGAGCGTCGCGTCGTAGAGCGGGCCCGCGACCCGGCCGCGTTCGCCGGATCCCCACCGCAGCGCGAGGAGAAAGCCGGAGTAGGCGATCCCGGTCAGCAGGCCGTAGATCGCACCCAGCTTCGGGTTGGTCCCGTAGGCGCCGCTCTCGAGCACGCCCGAGATGAGAAGGATTCCGAGCATTGCGACAGGGATCGCAAGTAGCGAGTTGCGCGCGGGGCGTTCGCGGAAGATCGCCCAGGCGAGCAGGCCGACGAGCACGACCTGCGTGTTGCCGAGGACGGTCGCCAGCCCCGCTCCGACGTAGTCGATCGAGTAGTGCCAGAGCACGAGATCGGCCGCGAAGAACGCCCCGCCGATCCAGGCCGCGCGACGCAGCGCCCAGGGCCGCGCGCCGATCCGCCGGTCCTCCCACACGGCGAGCGGCCAGAGGAACGGGAGGGCCCAGAAGCAGCGGAAGAACGCGCCGGTCGTCGGCGACACGTTCGACTTGCGGAAGAGGATCCCGGAGAAGGCGATCGTGACCGCGCCGAGGAGCACGCCGAGAGTGGGCTTCTCACTGAGCGCTCGCCGCACCCCGTGAGCCTACGTAGACTCGCAGTATGGCCGAGACGGTCGGCGGCAGCTGTCTGTGCGGGGGCGTCCTCTTCGAGGTGGAGCTTCCGTTCACGCGCGCGATCCACTGCCACTGCTCGCGCTGCCGCAAGCACTCCGGCGCGTTCGGGTTGACGGTCGGCCATGTCCCGATGAGTCAGGTGCATGTGCTCCAGGGCGAGGAGCTGATACGCGTCTACGAGCCGCCGGGCGGCCGGGTGAAGGCGTTCTGCTCGCAATGCGGATCGAGCCTGTTCGGCGGCGCCTGGCCCGAGGGCGAGATGGCGTCCGTCAGGCTCGGCGCTCTCGACGACGATCCCCAGGTGCGGCCCTCACGCCACTCCTACGTCGAGTCGCGCGCGCCGTGGGACGAGCTTCCCGACGACGGGCTCACGCGCTACCCCGACGCGCCTCCGCCGAACGCCTAGCGCTCAGGCCGGCGCCGCGTCGCCCACAGGCGGTTCCGGCTTGCGCACACGCCGTGAGGCCCAGATCAAGAACGCGAGGCCCGCGATGGACGCGCCGGCTGTGGCTCCCATCATCGCGCCCACGACGAACATCCACTGATCCGAGAACGTCAAGGCGTACGCGTCCCCAGAGGCCGCGTCCTGCCGGTTGGCGAGGACCATGAGCCCACCGACAGCGGGGGCGGCCGCGGCGGCCGCAACGAGCACGACGAGGACTCCGCGCAGAGCGAGCCTCCATCCGAAGATCACGAAGCCGACGGCCGCGCCGACCGCAGCGCCTCCTCCGACCCCGCAGACCAGCACCGCGCCGTCCTTGACCGTGGACGCCACGGCATGGTTGATCGTCACGCCCAGCCACGCGACTACGGCAGCTCCGACGAGCGCACCGACGGCGATGAACGCGACACGACCAACCGACCATCCACGTCGCGCCGCGAGCTCGGGGCGGGGCCGCTCCTCGACGCCCGGCCGGATGTCTAGCACGACGCTTCGCACCATCTTGTCGTGCAGCGTCTGGTTCCTCCCGTCCCAGAGCGGCCAGAGATAGTCGAAGACAAGCGGAAACATCAGGAATCCGAACACGAGCACGATCGCGTATCGCCCGAACGACCGCCCGTAGCCGATCGGGCCGTGCGTCTCGGCGTCCCGCACCTGGATGGCGCATGCGCGCCGGCCGTATGTTTGGCCGCGCTCGTTACCGACGAAGTAGACGTAGTAGAACGCCGGGCCGAGGAAGACGAGGGCTGTCGTCAGCGCCACTCCGACGTTCTCGACCGCGCCGCCTCGGAGCGGCAAGGTGATGCCAATCAGGGCTGCGACGACGGCCATCACCGCCCCCATGACGATGAGAACGTCGAGCGTGTAGGCGACGGCTCGCCGTCCCCAGCTTGCGTAGTGGACGGCGCGGACTGCCTGCTCGGCCCCGCGGGCCGCAGGAGCCACGGGATTCGAAAGCAGGTCGCTCAGAGCGTGATTCTCGCACCACGGCGGCGAATCACCTACCGCTCAGAGCACGAGCCGGGGGCCGCGGCCCTGCGTCTCGCCGATGGTCCAGGACCAGCGAGTGATCCCGGCCACGCGCGTCCGACGCGCGCTCCCGATGATCCTGAACCCGAGCAGCTGCGTCGCCGCGGTGAGCATCGCGCGGTTGCCGTCCCACACATGCGTGAACTGGCAGGTCCAGCCGCGCTCCCGTGCGACTGCGAACGAGTAAGCGGTGAGCGCCAGTCCGATTCCCCGCCCGCGGGCCGCGCGCGCCTCGGCGAGGAAGTAGCCGAAGCAGGACCTCGTGCTCTTCACGTCGACGTCGAGGCCCCCGCTTCTCGAGACGAGATCGAGCGCCACAACCCGAGGCCCCTCGCACGCGACCAGCGCAATGGCGCCCTGGGCGACCTCCTTCTCGAACGTGCGCCGCATCCGTCCGGCATGGACGGGCGGCCACAGGTCGGACAGGTCGAGCCGTTCCCCCGGCGCCAATGCGCGCAGCTCGATTCCCGAAGGCGGAGCGAGCTCGGTCGAGGAACCCTCGTCGAGCCGACGCTCGAGCAGAAGATGACGGGTACGGGCGAAGAAGAACCGCTGCACAGGCGCAGCCGCCCGGACGGCCGCCCAGGCTGCTCGGCCAGCTGCTCCGTTTCCTTGCAACCTGTGCTCGAGCCGCTCCATCCGGCTCTGTAGCAGCGGGGAGTCCGGGGCGACGGTCGAGACCTCGGCCGGCCCCGGGGGAGTGCTCCGCACGATCTCGGCCAGGTCCTCGATGGAGAGTGGCCCGCGAGCCGTCCAGATGTCGTCGGAGAGCTCGACGCCGAACGACGCCTCGATGGCCGTCAGGAGGTTGACCAGTGCGAGTGAGTCGAGGCCGAGCCCGAGCTCGCCGAGCGGCTGGTCGAGGGGTATCTCGCGCTCGCTGCCGAGCAGGAGCTCGGAGCGGACGATCCTGGCAATCTCCCGCTGAGCCGCTGCAGGCTCACGCGTGGAGATCATCGACTCCCACGCGCACCTTGCCGGTCGCGGTTCGCGGCAGCGCGTCGCGAATCTCGATACGGCGCGGCACCTTGTGCTCGGCCAGGCTGTCGCGGCACCAGGCGATCAGCTCGTCCTCGCCGACCGGGCCCGAGCGCTCGACGACCGCGTAGACGACCTCCTCGCCGCTCCCGTCCGGAAACCCGAGCACGGCAGCCTCGCGGACAGCGGAGTGCCGCTCCAGGGTCGCCGCCACCTCGGCCGGAGAGACCTTCAACCCGCCGACATTGACCATCGCGTCGCGGCGCCCTTCGATCGTGAGGAAGCCGTCGGAATCGATGCGTCCAAGGTCGCCCGTCCGGAAGATGCCGTCGCCAAGCGGCGACTCGCCCGGCGGAGCTCCGAGCACGTAGCGCCGGGCGACGGCCCCGCTCTTCACGACGACCTCTCCCTCGTCGTCCACTTCGACCTCGACACCGGACAGCGGCCTGCCCACTGACGCGGGCCGTGCCGGGACCTCGGCCGGAACGTGGTTCGTGACGGCACCGGTCTCGGAGCTGCCGTAGTGCTGGCAGATGGGCGCGCCGAAGCGCCAGTTGAAATCCGTCACGGTCTCCGGTGCAAGAGGCGCGGTGCACGAAAGCAGCCAGCGCACGGACGAGAGATCGGGGAGCTCGTCGACTCGCGCCGAGAGGAAAGCTCGGTACTGCGCCGGCACCCCGAGGAAGGCGGCGACCTCGTCGGCGAGACTGCGCATCGTCCGTCGGGGAACGAACGAGCCCTCGAGCACGAGCGTCGTTCCGGAGTAGAGCGTCGGCAGCACCCCGAGGTCGAACCCGTAGCTGTGGAAGAGCGGAACGCCGGACAGGATCCGGTCGCCCGGCCCCAGCCCGAGCGTGGTGGTGACGTTCTCCGCCTCGGCAAGGACGTTGGCAGCGGTCAGAGCGATGCCCTTGGGGTTGGCGGTCGAGCCCGAGCTGAACTTGAGCAGCGGTTCGTCGTCCATCACCGCCCCCGCTCCGTTCGTGGAGGCCGGCATGAGCACGTGGAGGCCTTTCTCCGCAGAGGCACTCGCGATGTGGATCGCGGCAGAGATCCGTGGCCCTGACTCGGCATCCGTGACGATGCCGGACAGCGCGACGCCGTCCGCGATCGCCGTCAGCTCGCTGCGGCCGTACTGCGGCGGTAGCAGAGCGATCGTCGCGTCGAGCCGGCACAAGGCGAGAAAGACGGCGGGAAACAGGTGCGAGTTGCCCACCGCGAGCCCGGTGACTCCACCTTCGCGAACCCCGGCGTCGCGGAAGGCCACCGCGAGCCGCTCGGCCTCCCGCCAGAGCTCGGCGAAGCCCACCCGGAGGCCCGGTTCCTCCACTGCGGCCTCTTCACCGAGCCCCGCAGTGCGCCCCGCGAACGCGTCCCAGAGCAGCAAGGAGCCGGCCACGCGCTCAGGGCTCCCCGGTGGCCGTCGACGCTAGATGAGTCCGAAGACGAGCCCGATCAGCACCCAGATCAGCGCGAGCGCGAGGAGAACCCAAAGGAGGAACGCACCCTCGCTCACCGGGAGCCATTTGATCTCCACTTCGTGGATGAGGAACCAGGTGCGCCTGCGCCGCCCTTCCACATCCTGCTCGACGACCTCGCCGCGCACGGCCTGAGCAGGGTCCTCGGTCCGGTTCCCCTCCGCATCGAAGTAGGCCACCCGCTGCTTTGGCTCACGCTTCCCAGCCATTGACCGCAACCCCGGAGCTTACTGCGGCCCGCGGCCAACTCAGCGTCCTGGATGGAGGAGCAAGGCGGAAAACGTCTTGGCGCAGATCGCGAGGTCGACTGTGAGATTCCGGTGGCGCAGGTACCAGAGGTCGTACGACAGCCGATCGGCGGCGCTCTCGGAGTCGGACGCGTAGTCGCACCGCAACTGCGCCCAGCCCGTGATCCCAGGCTTGATCAAGACGCGCCTGGCCTGGAACGGGACGGTGGTCTCGAGGATCCGTACGAACTCGGGCCGCTCGGGGCGCGGGCCGACGATCGACATCTCGCCCCTGAGCACGTTCCAGAGCTGGGGGAGCTCGTCGAGGTGCGTCCGCCGCAGGAAGCGCCCGCTGGGGGTCACCCTCGGGTCGTTCTCCTCCGCGTAGACCGGCATGCCGGGCGCCTCCGCGGTCTCCTCCATCGTTCGGAACTTGAACATCGTGAAGAGGCGGCCGCTCTCGCCGACCCTCACCTGGCGGTAGATCACGGGACCGGGGGTCCGGCGCACCAGCAGGACGATGAACGGAACGAGCGGGATCGCGACGAGCATTCCGAAACACGCGCCGACGATGTCGAGCGCGCGTTTCGTGAAGCGGCTGTAGGTGCGCTGGTGGAGGTGCAGGATGCTCATGAACCACGCGGACGTCAGATGCCGGATCGGAACCCAGCCGAAGACGTGCTCGAAGAAGTGCGTGACGCCGACGACCTTGAAGCCGCTGGACGCGACGTCGAGCAGCGACTCCAGCGCGCGGCCCGAGCCGTTGCCCTCCGTGAGCACGATCAGGTCCGGGCGCTGGGCCTCGACGATCTCGGAGAGGTCGGCGACCTTGCCGAGGACCGGAACGCCTGTGTCCGGCTCGCTCCTCGCCCCGTCGTCGACGATGCCCACGACCCTGAATGGGACGTCCGTCGCGTGCTCTGCGCTATCGGAAAGGTCTCTCGCCCAGCTACTCGTCCCGACCACGAGCACGCGCCTCTTGGCCGCGAACTGGCGGCGCCACGCCGCTTCCCAGATCGCTGCGAGGGCGAAGACCGACAACGCCATCACGGCGAGCGTCGGGGCGGTCAGCCTGGTGCCGGGAATGGGAACCCAGAAGTTGCCGGCGGAGGTGACGACGAGGCCGGTGAGTGTCCCGACGAAGGCTGGAACGGCCGGCCCGAGGGTAAAGGGCACGGCTCCGAAAGCGCTCCGCAACGTGACGAACCAGGTCGCCGTGACGATCGACACCGTGAACAGGAGCGCCGGGACGTTCGGGGCGTGCTGAGACGTCAGCCAGAAGACGGGCAGGAGAATCGTCGCCGCCCGCCCGATCTCGGCGACCGCTCTGGCGTCGATTCGCCCGAGCAGCCCGGAGAAAGAGATCCGGGCCGGACCAGGGGGCGACCGCACCACCAATCCCCCCGGATCATGCATCCCCGTCGCCAAGTCCCTCCTCTGTCCAAGGACTCATATACCCAGGGCGACCGCCGATGAGCCCTTGCCCTCCAGCGACCGGCGCTCCATTCTTGTGGCCGTGAGGCGCATCGCTCTTCTCGGCCCGGCGGGGGCGGGCAAGTCCTGGCTCGCTCGGCAGCTGGCCGAGATCCTGGAGGTGCCGGTGATCCACCTCGATCGGCTCTACTGGAAGCCGGGCTGGGTCGCTACGCCCGATCCAGAGTGGCAGGCGATCCAGCTCCGGGAGCTCGAGCGCGACTCATGGATCGCGGACGGCATCCAGGAGGGAAGGATCGATGCCCGCCTCTGGCTGGACGCAGCGGACACGATCGTCTTCATGGACGTGTCGCCGCTGACATCGGTCTGGCGTGTGACGAAACGAAGGCTGGGATCCGCCGACGGGCCGGAGATGCCCGCCGATTGCAAGCCGGCGCCGTTCTACCAGGCGTTCCCGAGGTTTCTCAACTTCCTCTGGGCGTACCGGAGGATCGTCCGACCCGAAGTGCTCGCCGACCTGGCCGGGCGCAAACGAGATCAGAACGTCGCAATCCTGCGGAACGAAGAGGACGTGCAGCGGTTTCTCGCGAGCGTGAAGGCTCAACGAGCCCCGCTCGGGGAATCTTCATTGGCGTGAGCTCGTCCGCTCCAAACGGAGTGACATTCGAGACGATTTCCGCCGCGGAAGATTTCGCCGCGCTCGGCGACTCCTGGGACGACCTCGTGCGCGCGATGGCCAGGCCGAGCCCACATCTCCTGCACGCCTGGCTCGTCGCGTGGTGGCGGTACTTCGACGAGGACAGCGAACTGGCCGTCCAGGTCGCCTACCGGGGGGACAAGCTCGTCGGCGCCCTTCCGCTCTGCGTGCAGCGCCGGCGCGGTGTCGCCGTCCTCACGTTCCTGGGAGCGGAGCAGGTCACGCTCGCGGACCTGCTGCTCGCGGACGGAGAGCGAGCCGGAGTCGCGGCAGAGCTGGCCGAACGCGCGGCCGCGACGAAGCACGACTACGCGGATCTCCACGGGCTCCCCGGCTCGAGCCGTCTGGTCAAGGCTCTTGGCCCCTCGCGGCTCCAGCTGATCGTTCGCGCGGAGGCGCCGGTGCTCGAGCTCGATGGGACCGACTGGGAGACGCATTACACGACACGGCTTTCATCGAAACAGCGCGCCCTCCACCGCAGGCGGATCCGCCAGCTCGCCCAGCTGGGGACGATCGAGACGACCGTTGCGCGGACCCGCGAAGAGCTCGCGCCAGCTCTCGAGGAGGCTTTCGAGCTGCATGCACTCCGCTGGGAGGGCAGGCCCGACGGTTCCGATTTCGGGACGGAGCCGGGCAAGCAGTTCCACCGAGAGGCGACGGCCGCCATCGCTAAGCTCGACGTGCCGCGGATCGTGACCCTCAGACTCGACGGCCGGCCGATCGCCTTCGGCTACTACTTCCTCCTCGAAGGAACGATGCACTGCTACCGGCTCGCCTTCGACCCGGAGCTCCACCGGTTCTCGCCGGGACTCGTGAACAGGTTCGACACGCTGAAGAGCGCCTTCGCCGAGGGGGCGACGCGCGTCGAGTTCCTCGGCGGGATGGAGCGCTACAAGGTCGAGCTGACTGACCGAACGGAGCCACTCCACGAAGGCCTGGGACTGGCGGACAGCGTGGCCGGCAAGGTCGTCGTCTCCACTCGCCTGAACGGCGTACGGTTCCGCCGGTTCGCCAAGCGGTCGCCCAGGATCCGCCGGTTCTACTACGAAGGACTGGCGCCGGCGAGGCGGCTCCTCCACTTCGGCAGCCGCTCGTGAGCACCGCGTTCTACCTGGCCAAGGCGGGCGGGACGCGGGCTCGGTCAGCGGCGTGGCTGATGCGGACGCGCGGACGGCTCGACACGAGCGGCCTGCGGATTCTCTTCTACCACCGCGTCTCCGCCGACCGTGACGAGCTCGCCGTCACGCCGGGCTCGTTCGCCGAACAGATGGACTACCTCGCCTCCGAGGCCTACCGCGTGGTCGACGTCCTGACCGCGATCGACCTCCTCGACTCGGGCAAGCCGCTGGCGCGCACCGTCGCGATGACCTTCGACGACGGCTTCCTCGACGTCGCCGAGCACGCGTTGCCGATCTTGTCCGAGCGCGGGTTCCACGCGACCGTCTTCGTCTCGCCGGCGGTGACGGACGGCAGGACGTCGTTCTCTTGGTATCGCGAGCAGCAGCCCCCGCTCCTGAACTGGGACGACATCGTCGAGCTCGACCGCGACGGCACGCTTCGCTTCGAGGCGCACTCGCTGACGCACCCGAACCTGCCCGTGCTCGACGATGCATCGGCCGAGGAGGAGATCGCGGGCTCCAAGCGCGAGCTAGAGAACCGCCTCGGGCGCGTCGTGCAGGCGTTCTCCTATCCGTCGGGGCTCTACGGCGAGCGTGAGGCGCGGATCGTGGCCGACGCCGGCTACCGGATCGCGGTCTCGTGCGAGCCGGGCGCCAACGACCGCTCAACCGACAGGTTCGCCCTTAGGCGCCGCCAGGTCGATGCGCGGGACAGCCTGCTCGACTTCCGGGCGAAGCTCGGTGGGGGCCACGACTCCTCACCCCCGCTCCGCGGTCTCTACCGGCGGCTCCGCTACAGCGCCGACTAGCTCGAGCTGGCGATGGTAGAGGTCGAAGTGAGCCCGGTGGAAGGCGCCCAGGTCGAACTGCGCCTCTGCGCGGGCGCGACCGGCCGCGCCGAGCTTGCGCCGCAGCTCGGGCTGCTCGACGAGGCGGCCGAGCGCCTGCGCCAACGCGCCTTCGTCGCCGGCCGGAACAAGGATCCCGGTGTGACCGTCCTCGACGAGCTCGGCGAGCCCGCCGACGGCGGACGCGACCACGGGCAGCTCCGCGGCCATCGCCTCCAAAACGGAGACCGGCAGCCCCTCCGACCGGCTGGAGAGCACGAGGACGTCGGAAGCTGCGAGGAGCTCCGGGACGTCGCTGCGCTCACCGGCCAGCTCGACTCGCGCCTCGAGCCCGAGCCGCCGGATCTCGGCCTCCACCTGGGCGCGGTCGGGACCGTCCCCGACGATCAGCGCTTCGAAGGAGCCCTCTGGCAGAGCCGCGAGCGCGCGAACCAACGTCAGGAAGTCCTTCGGCGCCTTGAGCCGCCCGACCGCGATCAGCCTCGGGACCGGCCGGTCGTGGGGCGAGCGGGGAGCTCCGGCGACGTCGACCGCGTTGTGGATCACGACGCTCCGCTCGCGACGACATGCGCCGGCCTCGAGCCCCGCGGCGAGCTCCTGCTCGGAGACGCAGATGGTCATCGTCGTCAGCGGCGCCATCAGCCGGTCCGCGACCCGATAGAGGAGCCCCGGCACCCCCGAGTACGCGGAGAAGGCCCAGCCGTGCACCGTGAAGAAGCGGATCGGCACCCGTGCGAACGTCGCTGCGAGACGACCGAGGACGCCCGCCTTCGAGCTGCTCGCGTGCAGGATCTGAGGCCGCTCTCGCCGCAGAAGGCGCGTCAGCTCGAGCAGGCCGGCGAGATCCTGGATCGGATTGATCGGGCGGCGCACGTGCTCGAGCGGGACGAAGCGCGCTCCACTTCGAGCTGCCGCGTCGCGAAGCGGCCCTTCCCCGTGCGCGGCGAGCACGACGTCGTAGCGCTCGGCCAGCGCCGGCAGAAGCGCGGCCACGTACGACTGGGCGCCGCCGACCTCCGCCAGGGTGATCGCCAGGAGCACTCGTGGACGCGGGCTCGCGTCCGGCATGGCGCGGAAGGGTACATGTGAGCACGGCGCAACCCGCTCTCGCCCACGTCCCAGGCGGATTCGCGGCGCGCAACACGGGCCGACTCGCAGGAGCGGCCGGGCTCCTCCTCTTCGCCGTCGCGACTGGCGTCGTCCTCTCCAAGCATCCGCTCTCGATGACGCTGGTCCTCGCGTTCGGCGTCGGCCTCCTCGGGACGCTCGCGCTCGCCCTGGCCCGCTACGACGCCGCGGTCGGGCTGGGCATCTTCCTGCTCGCTGCGGTTCGCATCGAGCCCGCTCCTGCAGACCTGATCCTCTTCGTCGTGATCGCCGTCGCCTTCGTGACGGGCCGGTTCTACATCCGCCGGGTGCCGCTGATCGCGAGCGTCCTGCTGAGCGTGTTCCTGGCCCTGAACATGCTCGCGTCGGTCCAATTGATCGACGTCGGCCGGGGCGTGACGTTCTTCGCGATCACGCTCTACCTCGTCATCTTCGCGCTCTGGCTGACCGGCTACGTCCATTCCACGCGCGCCGCCCGCGTCGTCCTACGGGCGTACGTCACCGCCGCCGTGTTCTCCGCTGCGATCGCCGTGCTCGCCCTGTTCGTCGCCTTTCCGGGCCACCAGTTCCTCGTCCTCGGCCCGCGCGCCCAGGGCCTGTTCAAGGACCCGAACGTGCTGGGGCCGTTCCTCGTCCCGGCCGCGCTGATGCTGCTCGAGGAGACGATCGCCCCCAGACTGCTGCGCGCCCGCGTGGCGACGAAGCTCGTGGGGCTCTCGATCCTGACGATGGGGATCCTGTTCGCCTTCTCGAGGGCGGCTTGGCTGAACTTCGTGGTTGGAGCGTTCGTCATGCTCTGCGTCCTGTCGCTACGCCGCGGCGGTGGACGGAAGGCGGTGACGTTCGTCGTCGTCGGTTTCTCGGCGGCGGCCGTGCTCTTCGCGGCTCTCGCCCTTACGTCGTCGTTCACGTTCCTGAGCGAGCGGGCGCGGCTACAGACGTACGACACCGAGCGGTTCGGGGCGCAGCACTCGGGCATCGAGCTGGCCACGAAGTACCCGCTCGGGATCGGGCCGGGTCAGTTCGAGAAAATCTCGCCCATCTCGGCGCACAGCACGTACGTGCGGGCGCTGTCCGAGGAAGGCGTGCTCGGGCTGCTCGTCCTGCTCACGCTCCTTCTCCTCACGCTCGCCTTCGCGGGACGAAACGCGATCCTCGGCCGAGACACCTACGGGATCGGATCGGCCGCACTCTTAGCGTCCTGGTGCGGGCTGCTCGCCAACAGCGTGTTCATCGACACGCTCCACTGGCGGCATTTCTGGCTCCTCGCGGCGCTGATCTGGGCCGGGTCCGCGCGCAGGACGGCCGGGAACCACCGCGGCCAATCGTGGTCGCCGACTAGGTATCGAGGTAGGAGATCGGAGAGCTTCGTCCGCCGATGACGACGAGGCCGAGCGCAGGAGCCCGGAGCCGTTGAAGCAGCTCACGCATGTCGATCGCGTTCCCCGACGTCAGCCGGTCGGGACGGCAGACGACGATCACGCCGTCGACCCGCTGGGCGAGCACCTGGCTGTCGACCAGGCCGAGGAGCGGTGGCCCATCGAGCAGCACGTAGTCGTACTCGGACTCCTTGATGTCGTCGAAGAAACCGTCGAGCGCACCGCCGGCGAGGAGCTGCGCGGGATCGGGCGGTCGGTGACCGCTCGCGAGCACGTGGAGCCGCCCGCCGTTCTCGCGCGACCCCTTGCTGCGAGCGCCGACGGTGACGGCGCTCTCACCCTGGCGTCCGCTCGCAAGCACCTCGGCGAGCCCCGGCGTCTGGGCGACGTCGAACAGCTCGTGCAGCCTGGGCCAGCGCATGTCGGCCGAGACGAGCCACGTCCGCTGCCCTGCCTGGGCGAGCACGAGGCCGAGCGCCGCGGTCACCTCCGTCTTGCCCTCGCCGTGGAGGGCGCTGGTCACGAGCACGGTGCGCTGGCTGTCCGGCGGGAGCTGCATGCGCAGCGACGCCTGGAGCGTCTGGTAGGCCTCGTACTCGACCGAGCTCAGCGTGTTCGGCGAATGGCCGAAGCGGCGGCGGACGAACGGGACCTCGACCATGACGGGGAGGTCGAAGAGCCGGCTCAGCTCCCGGGAGCCGCTGACACGCGGCTTGAGCTGGGCGCGAGCGAGGACGACCAGCGCGGCGATGAAGAGACCCGCGAACGCTGCAAAGGCCGCGTTCCGGATCGGCTTCGGCGAGCTGGCCGAATCGGGCGGCTCCGCGCGCTCGCCGAGCTGCAGCGCCGTCCCGTTGTTCGCACCCAGGTTGAGGTCGATCAGCTGCTGCCGGACCGAGGCAATCTGCGACTGCACCTCGGCCTGGTTCGTCGGGGTAAGCGACGCCTGAAGGGCCGCGAGCTCCTTCTCGAACACGACGCGGGATTCTTGGAGCCGTTGCTTCTCAGTGCGCCGCTCCCGAGACAGAAAGGTGGCCGCGACGACGTTGGCGATCGCAGCTGCACCGCGGGCCGTGTCGTCCGTGCCGACGATGTTG
>JBKPQP010000158.1:0-5614 GCA_046734155.1 Actinomycetota bacterium
GAGCCGGAGCTGGCCGGGGTCGGCCTCACCGAGCAGGAGGCGCGGGACCGGGGGGTCGACCACGAGGTCGTCGTGCACGACATGAAGCACGTCCAGCGCGCTTCCTACAAGGATAAGAAGCGCGGTCTCTACAAGATCGTCTACGAGACCGGGACGAGGCGCGTGCTCGGGCTGCACGTCGTCGCGCCGAACGGCGGCGACATCGTCAACAGCTTCTCGCTCGGGCTCCGGCTCGGGGCGACGGTCGACGACCTGGCGGCGATGCACCACGTCTTCCCGACGTTTGCCGAAGGCGTGAAGGCGGCCGCGGAACAGGCGATGCCGCAGCCGGTCGAGATGGCCGCGATCTGCAACTAGACGGTCGGCGGGAGTCGGCTAGACCCGTATCGTCTTCGTGACGATCGCGTCGCCGAGGATGACGCCCGCGTCGCCCGGGATTGCGGGCCGCACCAGCACCTGGTAGGTGCCCGGCCTGAGCTTCATATGAGGCGGCAGGGCAACCCTGAGCTTCACAGTGCGGGTCTGGTAGATGGTCGTTGCGCCCCGCTGGAAATAGAACTGGTAGTAGATCGCGGCTGCATCGCGGCGCCAGCTGAACACGCGCTGCTTCTCCGTGAGGGCCCGGGGCGTCGTCCCCGCCGGTTTTGGGGAACGCCTCGCGGAGGACGCGGCCTTCGGGCCCGTCTTCGCTTTCACGGAGCCCCGCGCTTCCGAGCGCTCTGCCGGTCGTTTCGTCCGCTGCTCAGCGCGCCTCGCCTTCCGACTCGTCTCCGTGTGCGCGGCGGGCGACGACTTCGGCTGCGGCGAAGCGGTATGCGGTACCGGCGTTGTCGAGAAGGTCAGTTCGTCCGACCTGAAGAGATCAGCAGCCGTCGCTACGGCCACCGTAAGGGCGAGCAGGACGCAGCCTCCGACGAAGGTGGCTGCGATGTGGCGTGTGACCGATCGGCGACGCGGGCGCCTCGCCACCCTGGGCATGTGCCGCGGGAAACCTTCCTTGCGGAACCCCGTAGGCGTAGCCACTTCGGCCTGCTTGTGCTCGGCCAGGACCGGCAGCAGCCATGGGGGGTCGGGCAAGGCGGCACGCGCGCGACGGGCAAGCTCGGGGTCGACGAGGACGAGCTCGGCGCTGATCGGCTCCTCGACGAGGCTGGTCGGTTCCACACCTCCTCCTCCCTTCGAGACGGCAGAGGGTACCGCCTCCCGAGCGCGTTTGACTTCTGCCGGGCACCGGCATAGGGTCGCGCCTTCGTCCAGCGACGAAGGAGTTGGGTCCGAGGGGGTGTTCATCCCAACTCCAGCTGCGGCATTCCTCCTGCCGGTCGGTAAGGAGGCTTGTACGTACAGCGTCCAGAGACACGCGATGAGTGCGGCGCACCTTTGCCGCCCCGAAGGAGGTTCGAATGCACAAGCTCGCGATGTCGATCAGTGCCCTCGTCCTGCTCACCACCTTGGTAGCAGGGTCGGGGGCGAGCGATCCAGCTGCGGTTCGGACGCTCGATGGAAGTGGGAACAATCCCGGCCACGCGGACTGGGGACAAGCCGGAACGCAGTACTCGAGAGTCGCCGCCCCAAACTACGGCGACGGGATCGGCACGATGGTCTCCGGCCCCTCGCCGCGATACCTCAGCAACCGCATCTTCAACGACGTGGGCCAGAACATCTTCTCGGAGAACCACGTCTCGCAGTGGGGCTGGGTGTGGGGCCAGTTCATCGACCACGACGTGGGTCTCCGGGACGAGACTCCGTCCGAGAGCGCGCCGATGAAGTTCGACGCCCAGGATCCACTCGAAGGCTTCAAGAACGACTTCGGCGTCCTCGGGTTCTCGCGCACGCCTGCGGCGCCGGGCACTGGTGTCACGAACCCACGCCAACAGATAAACACGAACGGCAGCTTCATCGACGCCTCCAACGTCTATGGCGGCACTAGCTCACGGCTCGACTGGTTGCGCGAGGGTTCGGCCGGCGACGGAAACCCGGCGAACAACAAGGCCTCGCTGCTGATGTCGAAGGGCAACTACCTGCCGCGTGCGGACGCGCGCCGGGCTGTAGCCGCCCCACCGATGGACCTGATGGGAGCGCTCGTGATGTCGCCCGAGAAGGCGGTCGTGGCCGGTGACGTCCGCGCGAACGAGAACGTCGCTCTGACAGCCATCCACACGCTCTTCGCGCGGGAGCACAACCGAATCGTTGCAGCGCTTTCTCGCTCCCGGCTGTCTGACGAGGACAAGTTTCAACTCGCTCGTCGCGTCGTCGGAGCAGAGGTCGAATACATCACCTACAACGAGTTCCTCCCTGCGCTCGGCGTTCGGCTCGACCCCTATGGCGGCTACAACCCGAACGTGAACCCGACCCTGACGAACGAGTTCGCCACCGTCGGCTATCGGGCGCACAGCATGATCCACGGGCAGTTCGAGCCGACCGTGCCGAAGAACACCTACACGGGCACGCAGCTCAACCGCACCTTCCCGGCGGCAGGAATCAGGGTTGAGCGCAATCCGGATCACACGGTCACGCTGGTTATTCCGCTCGTCGTCGCGTTCGGCAATCCCGACCTGCTCGAGGAGATCGGCGAGGGCCCGATCCTGCAGAGCCTCTCAGAGCGTCAGTACAAGAACGACGAGCAGATCGACAACGCGCTGCGGAGCGTGCTCTTCCAGGTGCCGAAACCCGATGCCCTGGATCCGGCCTCCTGTGGAGCGCCGATCATCAGTCCGAACTGCTTCGTGGGCGTTTCCGACCTCGGAGCTCTCGACGTACAGCGCGGTCGAGATCACGGGATGCCGTCATACAACGACCTCCGACGCGCTTACGGGCTCGAACCGGCACGTTCCTTCACCGAGATCACAGGTGAGAGCACCGACAGCTTTCCCTCCGATCCCGAGATCGACGCGAATGACCCGATGGACGATCCGAGCATTCTCGACTTCGTCCGTCTCGAGGACGACGAGGGAAACCCGATCGAAGCCGGCAGTGACGATGGCGCGGTCGTCGGGGTCCGAAGAACGACCCTTGCAGCACGGCTGAAGGCGAGCTACGGAAACGTCGACGAGGTCGACGCGTTCGTGGGCATGCTCGCGGAGCCACACGTGCAAGGGTCAGAGTTCGGGCCGCTGCAGCTCGCGATCTGGAAGAAGCAGTTCGAGGCCCTCCGGGACGGGGATCGCTTCTTCTACGCGAACGATTCGCTTCTGACCGACATCGAACGGGTCTACGGGATCACGTACAAGCACACGCTCGCGGAGTTGGTCAGGCTGAACGTCCGCGCGAAGGTGGCGAACGACGTGTTCGTGGCGCCCGACGAGGAGGCGCCCTAGGAGGAGCGCTCGGCACTAATCTGCACGCGCAGCCCGAGACTGCGCCCGCGCTCGCCTCCTCCGGGGCGTCGATCAGTGTGTGCTGATGACCCAGGCAAGTGAGGACCAAGCGCGACCCGGGGCAGGCAATCCGCTCTCTAAAAGGTCTCCTCAAATGCCAAGTCCCGCCGACCCGAAGGCCTGCAGGACTTGACGAACCCACCTTCTCACACGCATCAAGATCCGTCAAGGGGGAACCGACGAATTAGTTTCGAGGCGGGAACTTTTCGTTTCTGGCTACGTTTGAACAGGTGATGACAAAGATCAAGAAAACAGAGCAGGAATGGCGTTCCGAGCTCACCCCGGAGCAGTACCACGTGCTCCGGGAGAAGGGCACGGAGCGCCCGTTCACAGGTGAGTACGACCACGTCTTCGAGCCGGGCACCTACCACTGCGCCGGCTGCGGGGCCGAGCTCTTCGTGTCCGACACGAAGTACGACTCGGGCTGCGGTTGGCCGGCGTTCTACGCGCCCGCAAGCGCCGACGCGGTCGAGGAGGAGACGGACACGAGCCACTGGATGGTCCGCACGGAAGTGCTGTGCGCCAGCTGCGGAGGCCATCTTGGGCACGTGTTCCCAGACGGGCCGCACCCGACCGGGCAGCGGTACTGCATCAACTCTGCGGCACTGAAACTGGAGGAGGAGTAGTGGAGAGGAAGGCAACGTTCGGAGCGGGCTGCTTCTGGGGCGTCGAGGCGGCGTTCAGGCAGCTCGAGGGCGTCACGAAGACCCGCGTCGGCTACACCGGCGGGCACACGGAGAGCCCCACCTACGAGGACGTGTGCTCGCACACGACGGGCCACGCCGAGGTCGTCGAGGTCACGTACGACGACGAGAAGCTGTCGTACGACGACCTGCTCCGGGTCTTCTGGGGCAAGCACAACCCGACGCAGCTCAACCGTCAGGGCTGGGACATCGGCGACCAGTATCGCTCGGTGATCTTCTTCCACGACGACGAGCAGCGTGAGGCCGCGACGCGGTCGAAGGCGGACGAGCAGACAAGCCACCGCAAGGAGGTCGTCACCCTGATCGAGCCCGCGCAGACCTTCTACGAGGCCGAGGACTACCACCAGCAGTACCTCGAGAAGCGCGGCCGCTCGACCTGCACGCCCGCACTGCGCGCAGCGGTCTAGCCGAGCTCGTCGACCCCGACGAGCTCCGCTCCACGTTCTCGTAGGCCGGCGATCACGAGCCCGAGCGCATCGGCCGTGACCGTCGGCCAGGCGTGAAGCAGGACGATCCCCTCGCCGGCGACGACGAACTTGACCAGCTCGTCGACGGTGCGGGTCTCGTCCCAGTCGCGAGGGTCGACGTCCCAGCCGACGTGCCGATAGCCGAGCGCCTCGAGTGCATTGAGCACCCTTGCGTCGTCCATGCCGCGGCCGAAGGGGCAGCGAAACCACGGTTTTGGATCGACGCCCGTGGTCTCCCGGATCGTCAGCTCGGCGCGCTCGACGTCACGCCGGAACCACTCGTCCGAGAGCCCGTTCATCGGCGCGTGGAAGTTCGAGTGGTTGCCGATCAGGTGGCCGGCCGCAGCGATGCGCTGGGCGACCTCGGGGTTCGCGCGCGTCCAGCGTCCCTGGAGGAAGAACGAGCCGCGGACTCCCTCCGCGTCGAGTGTCTCGAGGATGCGGTCCTCGCCGTCGGGACGGGCAGGCCTGCCTGGGAACTCCGTGTCGAAGGTGAGCGCGACCTGCATCACTGGGCCAGCGTGACCTTGGTCAGGCCCGTCGGGTGATCCGAGTCGAGCCCTTTCGCCGATGCGAGCGCCCCCGCGAAGAGCTGGCCGGGGACGACGGAGAGCAACGGCGAGAGGAGCGGCGACGGCGCCGCCGGGACGGGGAGACGGTACGCGGCGCCGTCGATCTCCGAGTGCGCGTTGCCGCTGGCGACGAGGGTCGCTCCGGCGTCGCGCGCTCTCCGGGCGGCTTCGACGATCGTGGGGAGGGCGTCGTCCTTCGAGGCGATCGTCCAAACGGGGAACAGCGGGTCGAGTGCGGCGATCGGGCCGTGGGCCAGATCGGTCGAGGTCAGCGGCTCGGCTGCGATCCGGCAGGTCTCGGTCAGCTTGAGGGCGATCTCGCGGACGGTGGCGAACTCGATTCCGCGCCCGATCACGTACATGCGGCCGACGTATGCGAACGCGCCTGCGACGGAAGCGACCGCGTCCTCGAAGCGGGGGAGTGCCTCGGCCATCGACTCGGCTGCTCTGCCGACCTGGTCGACCACCTCGCTGGTCCGGCCGGCGACCGCGCC
>JBKPQP010000159.1:0-4389 GCA_046734155.1 Actinomycetota bacterium
GAGCTGAAAGGAGCGTTCATGACAGCCACCGACGAACAAGCGACGACCGACTCGATCAGACGGGCCACTGCGGAGAACGGGGTCGAGTACGCCTACCGGGACTTCGGCAGCGGCGGTGTGCCGCTCGTCCTCCTCCAGCACTTCCGCGGCAACCTCGACAACTGGGATCCCGCCCTTGTCGATGCGCTCACGGCGGAGCGCCGCGTAGTCGCCTTCGACAACGTCGGCGTCGCCGCCACGAGCGGCAGGACGCCGAGCACTATCGAGGCCATGGCCCACGACGCGATCGCCTTCGTCGACGCGCTGGGCCTGGAGCGGATCGATCTGCTCGGCTTCTCGATCGGCAGCTTCGTCGCGCAGGAGATCGCGCTGATCCGCCCCGATCTGCTGCGGCGCCTCGTGCTCGCCTCGGCCGCTCCGCAGGGCGCGCCGGGGATGCATGGCTGGGCACCCGAGGTGATCACCGCGGTCGGCGGGCGGGAGCCGAACCCGCAGGGCTACCTCGACGTCTTCTTCGCCCACACGGATACGAGTCGCCAGGCAGGCCAGCAGGCGGCCGGGCGCATCTTCGGGAGAACGACGAATCGAGACGAGCCGACCAGCTGGCAGACCCGCCAGGCCCAGTACGACGCCATCTGCGCCTGGGGCATACCGAATCACGCGCTCCTCGAGCGCGTGGCGGGGATCCAGCTGCCGGTCTTCGTCGTGAACGGCGCCAGCGACCCGATGATCCTGCCGCGCTACTCGAACCTGCTGGCGGGGCTGCTTCCGGACGCGCGGCTGAAGCTCTACCCGGACTCGGCGCACGGCTTCCTCTTCCAGCATCACGAGGAGTTCGCCGCCGACGTGCACGCGTTCCTCGAGGAGGCCGACTGATGCCGATGATCGACGTCTACGCGGCGGCAGCAACGTTCTCGGACCGGAATGCGCTTGCCCGTGACCTCGCGGCCGCCGTGATGCGCTGGGAGCAGGTCCCTGACCTGCCTTTCTTTGCAAACACCCGGCGGCCGCCGCTCGCGCCGCCCTGGTAGGCCAGTGACCACATGACCACCGGCGTCGCAAAGAAAGCGGAACGCTCACTCGCGGATGGCAACTCGATCCCGCTGCTCGGCCTCGGTGTGTGGCAAATCCCGAACGGGCCCGACTGCGTGAACGCCGTCCGCTGGGCGCTCGAACTTGGCTACCGGCACATCGACACCGCTCAGGCCTACGGCAACGAGGAGAGCGTCGGGCGGGGGCTGCGCGAAAGCGGTGTCCCGCGCGATCAGGTGTTCATAACGACCAAGTTTCCTGGACGAGGAGACCCGGTCGCTGAGGTCGAGCGCAGCCTCGAGCGGCTCGGAGTCGAGCGCGTCGACCTGTACATCGTCCACTGGCCGGGGGGCGGACCGACCTGGGCCTGGCCGGGAATGGAGCGAGCTCAGGAGCTTGGTTACGCACGCTCGATCGGGGTTTCCAACTTCGACGTCACCGAACTCCAACAGGTGCTCGAAACGGCCAGCAGCGCGCCGGTCGTCAACCAGGTGCAATTCAGTCCGTACGAGTACCGGAAGGGGCTCCTCGATGCGTGTCGTGCGGAGGGGATCGTTCTCGAGGCGTACAGCCCTCTCGGACACGGTCAGCACATCGGCAGCGAAACAGCGACACGGATCGCGCAGCGCGTAGGGCGCACGCCGGCCCCAGTGCTGCTCCGGTGGTGTATCGAGCGCGACGTTCCGGTGATTGCGAAGTCGACGCACCGCGACCGGATCGCGGAGAACGCTGAGATCTTCGACTTCAGGCTCTCCAACGCGGACATGGCGGAACTCGACGCGCTCGACCGTACCGGCGGCACCCAGCGTGCTCTCGAACGCAAGTGGTGGTGAGGCTGAGCGATGACGTAATCGTCGGGCACGACGGGAAGCCGCGGTGCGTCTGGGCCGGCGCGGGCGATACCGCCTTCGGCCGGTACCACGACGAGGTCTGGGGCACCCGGACCTGCGACGAGACCGCCCTGTTCGAGGCGCTCACTCTCGGCGTGTTCCAGGTCGGGCTGAGCTGGTCGATCGTGTTCGGGAAGCGGGACGCGTTCCGGAAGGCATTTCGGAGGTTCGACGTCGCCAAGGTCGCTGGGATGACCGAGCGGGACGTCGACCGGCTGGTGCAGGACGCCTCGATCATCCGCAACCGCGGCAAGATCCAGGCGACTGTCGAGAACGCCCGGGCGATGACATCAGCGTCGCCGAGCCTCGACGAGCTCGCGAAGTCCTATGAGTTCACACGCACGCGGGCTCCGCGGTCTCTCGCCGACCTACCCACGTTCACCCCGGGAGGCGGAGGCGTTCGCGAAGCAGTTGAAGTCGCAGGGGTACCGCTTCGTCGGGCCCACGAGCGTGTACGCGTTCATGCAGAACGTCGGCATCGTCAACGACCACCTACACGGTTGCTTCCGCGCGGCCGACTAGCCGGGCAGCGTCGCCGAAGGCGCTGAACGTCTCGACGCGTGCTAGGGCAGCGCGCCGGCGTCGAGCCATGATCGGAACCGCTGCACGTCTTCGTCGGCCCACGCGCCGTCGCACGGCATCTGCCCCGCCGCGAGCACGCCGTAGATCGCCTCCCCGTGCGTCCGCACGTCCTCATACGAAGCCAGGTCGAAGGCGAATTGCATCGACTTGATGTCGCGATCTCTGAACAGCGGCCGGATGTCCGCGGCGAAGCTCGAATGCTCTGACATCAATTCTCCTCCCCCGTACCGAGTGATCGCGTCTCGCTCCAGTCGAGGATGAGCTTCCGCTCGGCGAAGTAGCAGCGCCCGTCGAGCTTCGTGAAGGTGTCCAGGTAGCGGAGCGAGGCGATCATGATCTTGCGGTCGCCGTCTTGGGTGAAGAGGTGGTGGGCGATCGTGTAGCTCTCGCCCGTGGCGCGGTCCCCGTCGATCGTGACCGTGCTCTGGCCGTTGAAGTGCGTCGTCACCTCGTAACGGTTGAGGTCGTCGAAGACCGGGGTGAGCGCTTCGCGCCCTTCGAGGACGTAGGTCGGCTCGCTGCCTTCGCCCTCCATGTGGACGACGAAGACGGTGTCGTCGGTGAAAAGCGCCTTCTGCCCTTCGGCGTCGCGGCGATCGGCGCAATGAGCGTACGCGTCGAAGAGCTCGCGCAAGACGAGCCGGTCAGCGGCTTCAGTCGGTGAGAGCTCGGTGTGGACGGCCATCGTCTGACGCTCCTTGGAGTCGGAAAGGGTAGTCACTCGTGACCGGATTGACCTCGATGCTCGGCACGAATCGGATTGCGAGCATGCGGGGCGTCGCGGCGCTCGGCGGGACCCACCGCCAGCAGTGCGAAGGCGCCGATAGCGAGGAACGGCAAGCGCGAAGCTCACCGTGATTCCGGCGCAGTCGGGGGAGACCTTCAAGCTGCCGTCTTCCGACGCGCCGCTTTCCGCTCGCGCGGTTCAGCTCCTTCTCGCCTCCTGAGCTCGCTGTTGAAGTGGCTGACGACCTCCGTTGGCAGCGCGGTCACTTCGCGCAAATGCGCGCTGCTGACCGTTGCCAGGCGGCCGACCAACTCATGCGACTCGGTCTCGCCGTGGGCTCGACTGAGGAGCTCGTTGCTGATTGCTTGCGCGTACCGGTCAGCCGATTGCGCCCAGCCGACCACGAACTTACTGATCGAGGTCACCGTGGCGAGCTGGACACGTGTTGCGTAAAGGACGAGCTCGCGGAGAGCCTCGGAGCGCTTCTTGTCTTCGGTTCTCTTCGTTACTGCTGTAGCCATTTCAGTCTCCTTCGAGGGAAATTGGTCGGTTGCGGTCGGACTTGAGATGCGTGCTCAGCGCGGCCAGCGCTCGCCCTGGAAGCCGGAGGGCCCGGACGGCCCAGCCGATGAGGGCAAGAACAACCAGCGCGAGCCCGATCGTGATGAGCAGCAGGCTTCGGCTTTTCACGGGCCCGGAGGAAATCCGATCGTTTCCGGCCCGACGAGCGGCCGGCCGACGTGCCGAAGGACGAAGCCGGCGACGTTCTGACCGAGCGCGAGGCCGGCAAGGTGGTCGAGACGGGTGTGGACGCCGGCGAAGATGCGGCTAAGCCCCGCCTCCTGGGCCGCGTCGCTGAAGCTCGTGAACGAGCGGGTCACGCCCGGCAGTGCCGGTGAGGTCACCGAGAACGAGTCGTTGTTGCCGTAGAAGCTGGCGAGCACGTCGGCGCCGGCGGCGCTGATCGTGCTGTGTGCGCCCGGATAGGACGGATCGGCGGGCGTCGTCCCCGCTAGTGGAAGCCAGTTCGGATCGGCGACCGTTTTCGGGTTGCTGTCGGTGTCGGCGCGCCGGATCGCGGTCACGGGGCGCCAGAGCTGGTACGCGTACTTGGCGTCGTAGAAGGCGATCGCCGAGTCCGCGAAGCTGAGGTTGAGC
>JBKPQP010000160.1:0-7763 GCA_046734155.1 Actinomycetota bacterium
GCGTCGCTGGCCGCAGTCTTGACGAAGCTCGACGCCGACTATCCGGCCACGCCGGACGGCCTCGCGGTAACGGTCGCGTGGGGGCTGCCGTACTTCCAGACGTACGTCGCGGACGCCGCAGGCGTGCACCTGCCGTTCGACCGCCGGGCGCAGAAGCCTGCGCTGATCGACGCGATTCGCTTCCCGAGCGATCCCGGCGACACGCTGCTCGAGGACAACGACGTCGCGTTCCTCCTCCGCAGCGACAATGCGGAGAACATCCGTGCGGCCGCGACCGAGATCGCCGACCGGATGAAGGGCGCGCTCGCCGTCACGAGCATCCGCAAGGGATTCGCGGGTCAAATGGACGGCGGCAAGGGGCTGCCGAAGGAGATGGCGACGGCGGCCGGCGTGCCGGGCGCGGACCTCATCCCCGACGGCTCCGAGCTCTTCCTCGGCTTCACGTCGACGCAGCGGAACGCGCTCGGCCCGCCGAAGATCGTCAACTTCGAAACGCTCGGGCTCGTCGACCTCGGGCCGCGCTCGTACTTCCACGGCGGCACGCACATGCACCTTTCGCACATCTTCGAGGACCTCGAGGCCTGGTACCTGAATCAGGACTTCCGCGACCGCGTCAACACGACGTTCAGGCCGCGCATGTTGGTGAGGCCGGGGACGCAGACAGTGGCGCAGCCGCCGAGCCGCGTCGCGTCGGAGGGCGAGGTGCGGCGCGACTACAACCGTTACGGGATCATCGGGCACAGCTCGTCACTCCAGCCGGCCTCGCGGCTCCAGCAGGACATTCGCGCCTCTGACGGGACGCTCTACCGGAAGGGCACGGCGATTCCGCAGCGCGCGGACTTCAACACGCTCGACAACCCATTCTTCTGGAGCGCGGACCCCAAGCGGGACCGGATGGGCGAGGGGCCGGCCGCGGGCCTGCACTTCGCCGTCTTCAATCCGACGAGCGACGACTTCCACCGCAACCGGCTCGCGATGGACGGCGTCATGCCCGGTGGCGAGAAGCTCCAGTTCGCCCCCCGTGCGGCCGGACAGGGCTTCAACTCGATCCTGAAGACGACCCACCGGCAGAACTTCCTCGTCCCGCCTCGGCGCCACCGCGCCTTCCCACTCGTCGAGCTTTAGACAGGCCCCGAGCGAGGCGAGGGGGCTAGCTCATATGTCCACTCACTTAACCGAAGAACGCTTTCGCCACCGCGTACCAGCCCTCCGGCACCGTCTTCAGCTCGGCGGTCGCCTCGGCCAGCGAGACGTCGACGATCTCGTCCCCGTGCAGCGCGGCCATGCGCCCGAAGCTGCCCTCGGCGACGAGGTCGGCCGCCTTCAGCCCGAAGCGCGACGCGAGCACGCGGTCCCGCGGCGTCGGGCTCCCGCCGCGTTGCACGTGGCCGAGCACCGTGACGCGGGTCTCGTAGCCGGTGCGTTCCTCGATGTCGGCGCCGAGCGCATGACCGACCCCGCCCAAGCGGACGTGTCCGAACTCGTCAGTGGCCGGCTCCTGCGTGACGAGCCGCTGCTCGCCGGACTCGTACGTGAGCTCGTAGCCCTCGCTGACGACGACGATCGAGAAGTCCTTGCCGCGTTCGTGGCGGTGCTGGATCTCACGGCAGGCCTGCTCGACGGTGATCGGCTGCTCGGGGATCAGGATCACGTCGGCACCCCCGGCGATGCCGCTCATCACGGCGATCCAGCCCGTGTGCCGGCCCATCACCTCGACCACCATCACGCGGTTGTGCGACTCCGCGGTCGTGTGCAACCGGTCGATCGCCTCCGTGCAGATCGAGACGGCCGTGTCGAAGCCGAACGTGTAGTCGGTCGCGGACAGGTCGTTGTCGATCGTCTTCGGGACGCCGACGACCGGGAATCCGTCCTCCTCGTACAACCTTGCCCCGACGCCGAGCGTGTCCTCGCCGCCGACCGCGACGAGCGCGTCGAGACCCTGCGCGCGGAAGTTCTCGAGCACGCGGTCGACACCCGCCTCAACCTTGTAGGGGTTCGTTCGCGACGTGCCGAGAATCGTTCCGCCGCGAGGCAGGAGCCCGGAGATCTCGCGCGGGCCGAGCGGCTCGAACCACCCGTCGACGAGGCCGCGCCACCCGGAGCGGATTCCGACGACCTCGTCCCCCCGGACCTGTGAGCGCCGCGCAACGGCCCGGATGACCGCATTCAGGCCCGGGCAGTCGCCTCCACCGGTGAGGATCCCGACTCGCATTCCATGTGTGCCGAAGGTGGGAGTCGAACCCACACGGGGCTTGCGCCCCACCGGATTTTGAGTCCGGCGCGTCTACCAGTTCCGCCACTTCGGCCCGCGTGCTCATCGTATCCACCTCCAAATCGGGCGGATCTCGAGCATTCGAGCCGGCTCGATTCGGTTTGTCATTCGAAAGACATAACCGGTACCCTCGACGCAGGGGGTTGAAAGCGCCGGGGATTCCCTCGATACTTGGCCCCCTCGCGGGCCGACCCCCTGTTTGCGGCTGTCGATCCGCCGAGGTGCAACCGTGACGGAGGAGGAGGAACAGCACGTGAAGAAGACTGGATTGCTAGTAGCAGCGCTACTGGTCGCAATCCCGCTTGCCTTGCTCGCGGCAGGCTGCGGAGGCGGCGGTGGCGGCGGGGGTGGCGGCGAGGCTACGGCGCTTCCCTCTGCATCGTGCGAGCCGATTCAGTACGAGGGCAGCGGCAAGCCGGATCTGATCATCGCTTCCGACCTGCCGCTCCAGGGCTCGAACCGTGCGCTGACGACCGAGATGGCGCAGGCGGTTTCGTTCATCCTCGGGCAGCACGACTGGAAGGCCGGCGGGAAGACGATCGGCTTCCAATCCTGCGACAACTCGACGGCACAGGCCGGTAGCTGGGACTCGGCCAAGTGCACGGCGAACGCGAGGGCCTACGCGAACAACAGTGACGTGATCGGCGTGATCGGGACGTTCAACTCGGGCTGCGCGAAGCTCGAGATCCCGATCGCCAACCGCGCGCCTAACGGTCCGATCGCGTACGTGAGCCCGGCGAACACGTATCCGGGCCTGACGATCAGCGGGCCGGGCACCGAGTCGGGGGAGCCCGACGTCTACTACCCGACCGGCAAGCGGAACTACGCGCGAGTAGTCTGGAACGACCAGTTCCAGGGCGCGGCCGACGCCCAGTTCGCGAAGGACCAGGGCTTCAAGAAGGTGTACGTCCTGACGGACAAGGAGACGTACGGCAACGGAATCGCGACCCTGTTCCAGAACTACGCCAAGAAGCTCGGCATCGCGACCGTTCCGAGCCAGCCCGCCGCCTGGGACAAGAACGCGTCGAGCTACGACGCGGTCGCGACCAAGATCGCGCAGTCCGGTGCAGACGCGGTCTTCCTCGGAGGCATCATCTGCAACAACGGCGGCAAGCTGATCAAGGACCTGCGCGCGGGCCTGCCATCGAGCGTGACGCTCTTCGCCCCCGACGGCTTCACGCCGATCGACGCGGCGACGATCAAGACCGGCGGCCAGGCCACCGAGGGCATGTACATCACGCAGCCGGGCATCCCGTCCGACCAGCTGACGGGCGCCGGCAAGACCTTCGTGGAGGACTTCACGAAGGCGAACGGCAAAGAGCCTGATCCATACACGAACTACGCGGCCCAGGCAACGGACGTCCTCTTGACGGCGATCGACGAGGCGAACGGCGAGCGGAACAATGTCGCCCAGCACCTCTTCAACCAGGACGTGAAGGACGGCATCCTCGGCAACTTCAAGATCGACGAGAACGGCGACACGACGCTCGGCACCGTGAGCGTCTGGCAGGTCAAGAACCAGAAGGGCGTGTTCTTGAAGACGATCACGCCTGAGCTGAGCTTCGTAAAGGGTTAACGGAAAGAGCGCTGCGGTTTAGGCTGGGGGAGGACACGTTCCTCCCCCAGCGCGTTCAGGAGGGCAAATGGCGACCGAGCAAGCGAGGATCCGTGTGGCCCGTCCCGGGTATCGGCCCGACGTGCTCACGATCATCGGCCTGCTGTTCCTCGCAGCCGTGGGGCTCTGGCTGCTTATCAACTTGATCAAGGCCCCGGCGGACTTCTACAACCTGTTCCTGATCGGGCTGACGAACGGGTGCGTCTACGGGCTCGTGGCGATCGGCTACTCGCTCGTCTACGGCATCCTCGAGCTGATCAACTTCGCGCACGGCGACGTCTTCATGCTCGGCGGCATGCTTGTCGCGACCATGACGACGTCGTGGGCTCTCGTGGACAAGTCGGGCGTCGTATTGTGGCTCTTCATCATCCTCATGCTCCTGCTCGCGATGCTGTTCTGCGCGACGATCAACACGACGATCGAGATCGTCGCCTATCGCCGGTTACGCAATGCGCCTCGGCTGGCGCCCCTGATCTCGGCGATCGGGATGTCGTTCATCCTCCAGAACATCGGGCTCGTCTGGAAGGGCGCTCGACCGACCTCGGTTCCGGACATTCTCCCCCACGGGACGGTGTTCACGATAGGCGGCGTCCCCTACACGTGGAACAAGTTCATCGTCCTCCTGTTCACGATCCCCGTGCTCCTGGCCCTCATGTGGCTCGTGCAGCGGACACGGCACGGGAAGGCGATGCGGGCGACCGCCCAGGACCGCGACGCGGCGGCGATGATGGGGATCAGCGTCAACCGCACGATCTCCTTCACGTTCTTCATCGCCGGCTGCATGGCCGGTGCGGCTGCGCTGCTCTACGCCCTCTACTTCACGAACATCCGCTACACCGAGGGCTTCCGCGTCGGCCTGATCGCGTTCACCGCTGCCGTTCTCGGCGGTATCGGCAACCTGCCGGGCGCAGTGCTCGGAGGGCTGGTGATCGGGTTCGTCGAGTCCTTCAACAACGGCCTCGGCTGGCACTCGCCCGGAAGCGACTGGAGCCAGTCGATCATCTTCGCGATCCTGATCCTGATCCTCGTCTTCAGGCCCGAGGGGCTCCTCGGCGAGCGCACTCCGGAGGGGGCGTAGTGGCGCTCGGAGTGCAAGCCGTGCGCGAGCGGATGCCGGCCGCCAGGCGTCAGAGCATGCCGCGCGCCAAACGTGCTGCGATCATCGGGATCCCGGCCTTCTTCGTCCTCGCGATTACGGGCTCGGCGTCTTTCGGCCTGATCGTCGCCGCCCTCATCTTCTTTGCGCTCTACGTGCCGGCCTGGGACGTCTTCCCCCTCGGGAAGTGGGTCGTGCCGCTCGGCGTGCTCCTGATCGCGGTGCTCTACCCGATCTACCAGCCGAACCTGTTCGACGTGCTCGTGTTCGGCAACTTCCCGAGCGTCGACACGGGCGTGACGATGATGATCTTCATCATGATGGCCCTTGGCCTGAACATTGTCGTGGGCTATGCCGGCCTGCTCGACCTCGGGTATGTCGCGTTCTACGCGATGGGCGCGTACACGGTCGCCTGGTTTGCATCACAGCACTTCTCGAACGTCACCTTCCACTTCGGTGGGGTCGGCATCGCCGAGTCCACGCCCGGCTTCCACATCTCGATCTGGATCGTGGTCATCATCGCCGGGATCTTCGCGACCATCGCGGGGGTCCTGATCGGTTTCCCGACCCTGCGCCTGCGCGGCGACTACCTCGCGATCGTGACGCTCGGCTTCGGCGAGATCATGCCCCAGATCGCAAACAACGGCGACAACCTCTTCGGGCACAACATCACGAACGGCCCCCAGGGGATCAACCCGATCGATCCGCCGGGCTTCGGCAACTCGCTGCACAACGCCGTCGGGCTCCCCACGGACTATCTGAGCTCGCCGAACTCGACGCGGCTCTTCTACTGGACCGCGCTCTTCCTGGTCGTGGTCACGGCGTTCAGCTCGTGGCGGCTGCGCGACTCACGCATCGGGCGCGCATGGATCGCCATCCGTGAGGACGAGACGGCCGCCGCCGCGATGGGCGTCCCGCTGATGAGGACGAAGACGTGGGCGTACGCCGGCGGCGCCTTCTTCGGCGGCGTGGCCGGGGCCTACTACGGAAGCTTCAAGGGCGGCACCTTCCCCGGCGACTTCTACTTCAACATCTCCGTCTTCATCCTCTGCATGGTCATCCTCGGCGGGATGGGGAACATCTGGGGCGTGATCGTCGGCGCAGCCTTCCTCTCGTACCTCAACCAGGAAGGCCTCGCGAACATCGGCGCCTGGATGAACGCGAACGGCGTCAGCGACTTCGTCTTCGGCAAGAACATCGACGTGCCGCTCTACACATCGGGCATCTTCGGGGTCATCCTCGTCCTGACGATGTTGTTCAGGCCGGAAGGGCTCATCCCGAGCCAACGGCGGAAGATCGAGCTCCACGAAGGCGTTCACGACCAGCCCCTGTACGACTTGGAGCACGAGTAGCCATGGCCGACCTGCTGACAGCCGTGGGCGTGCGCAAGGAGTTCGGCGGGCTCGTCGCGGTGAACGACATCGACTTCACGATCCCGGAGCGGACGATCGTGAGCCTGATCGGGCCGAACGGCGCGGGCAAGACGACGTTCTTCAACATGCTCACGGGCGTGTACAGACCGACCGCAGGCCAGATCGTCTTCGACGGGCACGACGTCACCGGCCGGCCGCCCCACGTGGTCACGACATACGGTGTCGGACGGACGTTCCAGAACATCCGCCTGTTTCAGAGCATGACCGCGCTGGAGAACGTGCTCGTCGGAATGCACGCGCGGCTGAAGGGCGGCATCCTCCGGGCCGTCTTCAAGCCGCCGTCGCTGAAGCGCGAGGAGATCGCCGCGCGGGAGAAGGCTCACGACCTGCTCGAGTTCAGCGGACTGCGCGGCCGGGACGACGAGTATGCGCGGAACCTCTCGTACGGCGACCAGCGGCGGCTCGAGGTCGCGCGGGCGCTGGCGACAGAGCCGAAGCTGCTGCTGCTCGACGAGCCCACGGCCGGCATGAACCCGCAGGAGACCGCCGAGTTCACGTCGTTCGTGGCCATGCTGCGTGAGGAACAGGGCCTGACCGTACTCATGATCGAGCACGACATGCGAGTCGTGATGGGCATCTCCGAGCGCGTGACCGTTCTCGACTACGGTGAGAAGATCGCCGAAGGGACCCCGCAAGAGGTGCAGAGCGACGAGCGCGTGATCGAGGCCTACCTGGGAACGGCGGCGGTGTCCTGATGGCGGCGACCGAGCCTCAGCCGAAGACCGGCAACGACGGCCAGCCGATCCTCGAGCTGAAGGACGTCCACACCTTCTACGGCTCGATCGAGGCACTGAAAGGGATCTCGATCAACGTGCGCGACGGGGAGATCGTGACCCTGATCGGAGCGAACGGCGCCGGCAAGTCGACGACGCTGCGCTCGATCAACGGGCTCAACCATCCGCGCAAAGGGACGATCTCGTTCCAGGGCAAGGACATCACGAACGACTCCCCGCACAGCGTCGTGAAGATGGGCATCAGTCAGTCACCGGAGGGGCGGCGGCTGTTCCCGCGGATGAGCGTGACCGAGAACCTCGAGATGGGCGCGTACCAGCGAAGCGACCGCGCTGGGATCAAGGAGTCGATCGACCGCGTGTTCGAGCTCTTCCCCCGGCTGGCCGAGCGGCGCAACCAGAAGGCCGGGACGATGTCCGGCGGCGAGCAGCAGATGTGCGCAATCGGGCGGGCGCTGATGGCTAAGCCGAAGCTGCTCATGCTCGACGAGCCGTCGATGGGGCTCGCGCCGATCTTCGTCGAGAAGATCTTCGAGATCATCCAGGAGATCAGCCAGCAGGGGACGACGATCCTGCTCGTCGAGCAGAACGCGCTGATGGCGCTCGACGTCGCCAG
>JBKPQP010000161.1:0-15561 GCA_046734155.1 Actinomycetota bacterium
ACGTGTGGCTCGGCCGCGTACAAGCTGAACACGTACAGCGCGGAGGACTTTCCCAAGCTGCCCGACGTCGAGGGTGCTCAGACGTTCACCGTCGACAGCGCCGCCTTTCTGGACACCGTGACGAAAGTCGCGCGCGCAGCGTCGCGTGACGAGTCGCGCCCCGTCCTGACCGGTGTCCTCGTCCACTTCGAGGGCGCGAACCTCGTCATGGCCGCCACCGACTCGTACCGGATGTCGGTCAAGGTGACCGATCTGGAGGAAGCCGCCGGAGCCGAGCTCGAGGCGATCGTGCCCGCGCGGGCGTTGACCGAGCTGTCGCGAATCGCTCAGGACGCGGCTGAGCTGCACATCGGCGTTCAGGAAAACCACGTCGTGTTCGGCGCCGGCGACGTCTGGCTCACGACGCGGCGGATCGACGGACAGTTCCCCAACCACAAGCAGCTCATCCCCGAGACGTTCGAGCACGAGATCGCACTGCCGCGCGAGGAGTTCCTCGAGGTCGTGCGCCGCGCGGCGGTCATGGCGCAGCGGAACTCGCCCCTCCGACTCCGCTTCGCCGAAGGCGAGGTGACGATCTCGGCGCAGACGCAGGACGTCGGCGAGGCGAAAGAGTCGTTGCCGGTGCCGTTCTCGGGCGAGCCGCTCGAGATCGGATTCAACCCGGAGTTCCTGCGCGACGGGCTCGAGTCGGTGGGGACGGATGAGATCGCGCTGCGCCTGATCAGCCCGCTCCGCCCCGGCTTGCTCCGTAGCGAGGAAGAAGACTTCTCGTACCTGATCATGCCGATCCGTTTGGCGGGGTAGGTTGCCCTCCAAGGTGTCGACCCGTCATTTCCGACGGACAGCCGGGCCAAGCCCGTCCGTTCTGAGGGCGGCACCGCAAGCGGTGCCTCCGGCCGGCTGATCGTCGAGCGCGTCACGCTTCGCGACTACCGCTCCTATGCGTCTCTGGACTTGGCGCTGTCCCCCGGCCTCGTGCTCGCCGTGGGCAGGAACGGCGCCGGCAAGACGAACCTGCTCGAGGCGCTCCACGTTGGAACGCAGGGCTTCTCGCCGCGGAGCCGGAACGACGCTCAGCTTGTTCGCTTCGGCACCGAGGCAGCGCGAATCGAGCTCCGGGGAACGCGCGGGAGTTCGAAGTTGGACATCGAGGTCACGCTGCGCCCGGGCGATGCGAAGAAGGCTCGATTGAACGGCGCGACGCTGCGGGCGGCCGAGCAGCTTCGCTCCGAGGTCTCGACGCTCGTCTTCACACCCGACCGGCTCGTCGTCGTCAAGGGTGGGCCCGCTGCTCGGCGTGCGTACTTCGACCGCGCCCTGGGGCGTCTTTTCCCGGCCCGGGCAGGCCTGCCTGCCGAGTACGGTGCGGCTGTCGCGCAGCGGAACGCCGCACTCAGGCGCGTCGCGATCGGCGCGTCGTCACGAGAAGCGGTTTCGCCCTGGTCCGAGCGAGTGGCCGATCTCGGCACCGCGCTGGTCGATGCCCGCCGCGAGGCGGTCGCGCTGCTCGCGCCGCTGTTCGCCGAACGCGCGGAGGAGCTTGGGCTCCCAGGCGGTGAGCTGCGGTACGACGCTGATCCACCGGCGCTCGATGCGCTGGAGGCACGACTCGACGAGGACCTCGACCGCGGAACGACGGGCCTAGGGCCGCATCTCGACGACATCGAGATTCGAGCGGCCGACCGCGACCTGCGGCGCTTCGGCTCACAGGGTGAGCAGCGCCTAGCGGTGCTTTCGCTGATCCTGGCCGAAGCCGCGCTCCTCGCCGAGCGAGGACCCGCGCCGCCGCTGCTCCTGCTCGACGACGTCCTCTCCGAGCTTGACGAGGGCAGACGGGCGGCGCTCGCCAAACGGTTGGCCGGGCCGGGTCAGACCCTGATCACGGCAACTGCTGCATCTGCTCTGCCTTCCGAGCCGGCACAACTCGTCGAGGTGACACCCGGAGTTGCGAGGTGAAGCCCGAGCGGATCGGCGACGACGTGCAACGCGAGCTCGGGCGCTTCGGGCCCGCCGAGGGCATGAGCGAGATCGTGCGCGCCTGGACCGCCGCCGTCGGGGACCAGATCGCGCGGAATGCATGGCCGGCGAGGCTCGCCCGCGACCGGACGCTCCACGTCGCGACCTCTTCGTCCGCCTGGGCGTTCGAGCTTGCGCAGCTCGAGCCGAAGTTGCTCGAACGCCTTGGCGCCGCGCTTGGCGAGCATGCTCCAGTGGGGCTGCGGTTCGCTCCGGGTAAGCTCCCCGAACGTTCTTCGGAGGAGATCGAGAGCCGTCCGAGGCGGGGTCGCGAGGCGACGGCCGAAGAACGTGAGCTGGCTGCCGCACTGGCCGCCGAAATCGAGGATGAAAACCTGCGGAAAATTGTTGCGAAGGCGGCGCTGGCAAGCCTCGCCAGAGCCGACTGACGGCCGGTCGATCTGGTACACTTGTCGTAGCCCAAAAAGGGAAGATTTGCAGGGCTTTTTTTAGTGGCAGAAGCAGCGTACACAGCAAAAGACATCACCGTTCTCGAGGGCCTGGAGCCAGTTCGTAAGCGACCCGGCATGTACATCGGCTCCACGGGCTCTCGAGGCCTTCATCACCTCGTCTTCGAGGTTGTCGACAACTCGGTCGACGAGGCCCTCGCAGGCCGCGCCGACCTGGTCGAGGTGACCCTCCATCCCGACAACTCGGTGACGGTCAGCGACAACGGATCCGGCATTCCGACCGACCTGATGAAGGAGCAGGGGCTCCCGGCGGTGACGGTCGTCCTGACGAAGCTCCACGCCGGCGGGAAGTTCGGCGGCGAGGGCTACAAGGTCTCGGGCGGCCTCCACGGAGTCGGCGTCTCCGTCGTGAACGCGCTCTCGGAGTGGCTGCACGTCGACGTCAAGCGCGACGGCAAGATCTTCCGCCAGGAGTTTTCCCGCGGCGAGCCGACGACCGAGCTCAAGAAGACTGGACCGACGAAGGAGACGGGCACCACGATCACCTTCCTGCCGGACCTCGAGATCTTCGACGAGCTCGAGTGGTCGAGCGAGATCCTCGTCCAGCGCCTGCGTGAGACCGCCTTCCTGACGAAGGGCCTGCGGATCGTCCTTATCGACGAGCGAGAGGGCGAGGAACGGCACGAGTTCTACGCCGAGGGCGGGATCCGCGACTTCGTCGGCTATGTCAATGACTCGAAGGACCCCGTCCACAAGCACGTCGTCTACTTCGAAGGCTCCACGAACGGCGCTGCGACGGAGGAGGGCCAGGTCGAGGTCGCGATGCAGTGGAACACCTCGTACGTCGAGTCGGTCTTCTCGTTCGCGAACAACATCAACACGCACGAGGGCGGTGCGCACCTCTCGGGCTTCAAGTCCGCGCTCACGCGCACGCTGAACGACTATGCCCGCAAGAACGGGCTCCTCAAGGAGAAGGACGAGAACCTCGAAGGCGAGGACGTCCGTGAGGGCCTCGCCGCGGTCCTCTCCGTCAAGCTTCGCGAGCCCCAGTTCGAGGGCCAGACGAAGACGAAGCTGGGGAACGCCTGGGTGCGCGGCCTCGTCGAGCAGACGGTCAACGTCAAGCTTGCCGAATTCCTGGAGGAGAACGCGACCGAGGCGAAGCAGATCATCAACAAGGCGATCGCGGCACGAACCGCGCGCCAGGCTGCCCGCAAGGCGCGTGAACTGACGAGGCGCAAGACCGCGCTCGACTCGATGTCGCTCCCCGGCAGGCTCGCTGACTGTTCGATCAACGACCCGTCCTCTGCCGAGCTCTACCTCGTCGAGGGCAACTCCGCCGGCGGCTCGGCGACCGACGCACGCGACCGGACGTTCCAAGCGATCCTCCCGCTGCGCGGCAAGGTCATCAACTCCGAGAAGAACCGCATCAACAAGGTGCTCTCGAACGTCGAGATCCAGTCGATGATCACCGCGATCGGCACCGGGATCGGCGACGAGTTCGACCTCGAAAAGCTGCGCTACCACCGGATCATCGTCATGACCGACGCCGATGTCGACGGCGCCCACATTCGGACGCTGATCCTCACATTCCTCTACCGCCAGATGCAGGAACTGGTCGAGGGCGGCTACGTCTACATCGCCGTGCCGCCGCTCTACCGCGTGAAAATCGGGAACCGCGAGCAGTACGTCGAGAAGGAGCACCAGTTCGAGGAGCTGCTCGTGCGCGAGCGCGTGAAGGACATCGAGGTTGCGCCGCGCGGCGCCGCCGCCCAGAAGCTGACCGAGACCAAGTACCGGCGGTTCACGAAGGCGCTGAACGAGTTCGAAGGCTGGACCTCGCGGCTCCGCGCCGACTTCGGGACGCCGGCTGCGAACTTCGTCGTCCACCACAGGCTGGTCGAGGCGGATCTCGAAGGCGCACAGGACTTCGCGAAAGAGCTCAGCGAACTCGATGCGAACGGCCACGAGCTGTCGGTCGTCGAGCAGACGGAGGAAAGCGTCAAGATCAAGGTCGTCGAGCGCGAGACAGGCGCCGCGAGTCACGTCGTCGTTCCGATCGAGCTCTTCTCCTCCCCCGTGTACGCGAACCTCCGCAAGTCGTACGCGCGGATGGCCGAGATTGCAGGCGCTCCGCCGTTCGCGCTAGCGCTCGGCAAGCGGACGCGCACAGCCGGCACGTTCGAGGAGCTCCGTCACGAGGCCCTCGACCTCGCAAAGGAGGGCATCCAGGTCGGTCGGTTCAAGGGCCTCGGCGAGATGAACCCGGAGGAGCTCTGGGAAACGACGATGAACCCGGCGAACCGGATGCTGATCAACGTCGAAGTCGAGGATGCTGCAGCGGCGGACCGGATCTTCTCGATGCTGATGGGCGATCAGGTCGAGCCGCGCCGCGACTTCATCGAATCGAACGCCAAGGACGTGCGCTTCCTGGATGTCTAGCGTCGAGCCACTTGGCGCCGGCCGGATAGAACCGCGCGAGCTCGAGCAGGAGATGCGCTCGAGCTTCCTCGACTATGCGATGAGCGTCATCGTCTCGCGTGCGCTCCCGGACGTGCGCGACGGGTTGAAGCCTGTGCACCGGCGCGTGTTGTACGCGATGCACGAGGCCGGCCTGCAGCCCAACCGGCCGCGCCTCAAGTGCGCCCGCGTCGTCGGCGACGTCATGGGCTCGTACCACCCGCACGGCGACCTCGCGATCTACGACACGCTCGTCCGGCTTGCGCAGCCGTTCTCGATGCGCTACCCGCTCGTCGACGGGCAGGGGAACTTCGGGAACATCGACGACTACCCCGCGGCCGCGATGCGGTACACGGAATGCCGGCTGACGAGGCTCGCGACCGAGCTCCTGCGCGACATCGACGCCGACACTGTCGACTTCGTCCCGAACTACGACGAGTCGCGGCGCCAGCCGGACGTGCTGCCGTCGCGCTTCCCGAACCTGCTCGTGAACGGCTCGTCCGGGATCGCGGTCGGGATGGCGACGAACATTCCGCCCCACAACCTCGGCGAGGTGATCGACGCGCTCGTCGCGATGATCGACGACCCGGCGATCGACGTCGACCGGCTGACGAAGCACATCAAGGGGCCGGACTTCCCGACGGGCGGGATCATCCTCGGCCGCGAGGGGATCCGCGAGGCGTATCGCTCGGGACGCGGACGGATCGTCATGCGGGCCCGCGCGCACATCGAGGAGCTGCGGGGCGGCAAGACTGCGATCGTCGTCAACGAGCTGCCCTTCGCCGTGAAGAAGGGCGGCGACGCCGGCGTCATCAAGAAGATCGCCGACCTCGTCAACGACAAGGTCCTGACCGAGATCTCGGACGTAAAGGACCTATCCGACAAGACGGGCATGCGGATCCAGATCGAGCTCAAGCGCGAAGCGATCCCGCAGGTCGTCCTGAACAAGCTCTACAAGCACACGGCTCTCCAGACGACGTTCGGTTACAACGCCGTCGCGCTCGTCGATGGTGTACCGCGGACGCTGGGCCTGCGCGACATGCTCGGGCATTACCTCGACTTCCAGCGCGAAGTCGTTACTCGCAGGTCGAAGTACGAGCTGCGCAAGGCCGAGGCGCGCGCTCACGTCCTCCAGGGCTACCTGATCGCGCTCGACAACCTCGACGCGGTGATTGCGCTGATCCGCAAGGCGCCGGACGCGGACGCCGCGCGCGAAAGCCTGATGAAGGAGTTCGATCTCTCGGAGATCCAGGCTCAGGCGATCCTCGACCTGCGGCTGCGGGCGCTGACGGCACTCGAGCGCAAACGGGTCGAGGACGAGCACCAAGATCTCGTCGAGCGGATCGGCGAGCTGCGCTCGATCCTCGGCGACGAGTCGCGGATCGACGGCCTGATCCGCGAGGAGCTGCTCGAGATCAAGGAGATCTACGGCAAGAACGACGATCGCCGGACGGAGATCGTCGCCGCCGAGGGCGAGCTCGAGCTCGAGGACTTGATCGCGGAAGAGGACATGGTGATCGCGATCACGCGCTCGAACTACATCAAGCGCCTCCCCGTGACTACGTATCGCGAGCAGCGCCGCGGTGGCCAGGGCGTGATGGGCATGGACCTCAAAGAGGACGACTACATCGAGCACCTGTTCGTCGCCTCCACGCACGACTACGTCCTCTTCTTCACGAACGTCGGCAAGGTCTACCGCCTCAAGGTGCACGAGCTTCCGCTCGGTTCGCGGCAGTCGAAGGGCCGGGCGATCCAGAACCTGCTCCCGTTCCGCCAGGACGAGCAGGTGCGCGCGGTCATCCAGACGCGGGACTTCGAGGAGGCGAAGTACCTAGTCTTCGCGACGAAGAACGGGATCGTGAAGAAGACCGAGCTGGCCGCATACAACACGCCGCTCAAGGCCGACGGGATCATCGCGATCAAGATGCGCGACGGCGACGAGCTCGTCTCGGTGCGCCACTCGACGGGCGATGACGACATTCTCATGGTCTCCCGAAAGGGGCAGGCCATTCGCTTCAGCGAGAAGGAGGCGCGGCCGATGGGCCGTGACACCGCGGGCGTCAAGGGCATGGGCCTGCGCAAGGAGGACGAGGTGATCTCGTCCGACGTGATCGGAGTCAACGAGGGCGACTTGCTCGTCGTGACCGAGAACGGCTACGGGAAGCGGACGAAGCTCGCCGACTATCCGCGCAAGGGGCGCGGCGGCCTTGGCGTGAAGACCGTGCAGCTGACCGAGGCCCGCGGGCACCTCGCCGGCGCCCGGGTAGTGCGCGACGATTACCAGGTGATGCTGATCTCGAACGGCGGCACGGTGATCAGGATTCCGGTCGCCGACGTCAAGCGGCTCGGCCGCTCGACGCAGGGCGTGATCGTGATGCGCCTGCGCGACGGCGAGCAGGTCTCCGCGCTCGCTCCGGTTGTCGAGGCGGACGACGCGCAGCCGGAAAACGGCTCCGAACCTGCGCCCTGAGCCCCCCATTAGAGCGGCCTTCCCGACCGAAACCCTTCACAAAACCGCTTGAGAGCGATATATGTTCGCGCCGAGGGGTCCTGTCCTCGTCCGGGAGAGACGAATGGCCGCCAGCCGACAAGTAGACCTTCTAGAGCCAATTGATCTTTCGGAGCACCTGGACAAGGTTCAGCTCTACCTCGGCCAGGTGTGCCAGATCGCGGGCATCTCGAAGATGCAGCTCGACTACTGGACGAACAAGGCTCAGATCCCGACGAGCGGCCGCAAGCAGCGCATCTACGACATGGACGCGGTAGAGACCGTGATGCTGATCAAGCAGGCCAAGGACAAGGGCTTGAATCTTGGAGCGGCGATCGAGGCGGCGCGCCGCTTTCGCGAGTTGAACAGCAAGGACGGGGCCGAACTTACGCCCTGAGGCGCTGCGCGGCCTCCTCCGGGGGCAGCGAGTTGACGTAGATCCCGGCACCGAGCTCGAGGCCGGCGAAGACGGTCAGCCTCGGCACAAGCTCGAGGTGCCAGTGCCCGCCGGTGTGCAGCCACGCGTTCAGCGGAACGGGGCCTTCGACGTCACGCAGGCGCTGGATCGAGTCGCGAAGAAGGACGGCGGCGCTGAGGAGGCCCTCAGCACTCGGCTCCGCTACGTGCTGTGTCGGTGCGAGCACGAGCTCGTACGGCGCGCGGCCGGCCGGCGCGGCGAGCGCGACGACCTCTCCTTGCAGTGCGATCTCGAGGCTCTCTTCGCGTAAGACTTCGCACACTCCGCACCGGCCTTGCTCCAGCCGGGGCAACTCCTCGAGCACGGCTGGAGGAGGCTCGCGCAGCCAGAAGAGCTGCGAGTGGCTGTGTGGGAGGCTCGAGCCCGCCACCTTGCCCTCGTTCAGGACGACCTGGACGTACGGGAATCCCTCGGCGTTCGCCGCCTTGCGCCGCGCGTTCAGGGCCGTCGCGACCGCCTCGACCTCGGTCTCGTCCAGCTCGGCAAGCGAGCGAGCGTGACGCGGTGTGTGTACGACGACCTCCTGCCGCTCGAGTGCCGGGTAGAGGTTGGGGACGACCCGGACTTGCCAGCCTGGCGCGTTCGGCTCGCGGTCAAGAGGCGCGATCGCGTACGTCTCGGGCGGCGTACGGTCCTCGCGGCCCTCGCAAAACGGGCATTCGTCCAGCTCGGCCTGGGTCGGTCCTGGAATGGCCGGTCGCTCTACGCCCGGTCTCTGCGCACGCGCAGGCGCGATCGCGGCCGTTCGTCCTGAGATCGGGTCCCGTCTGACGTCCGGCGTCAGCTCGTCGACCCGCCAGCGCGCTGCGTCGTCTCCAGGAACGGCTTGAAGAGATCGATCGGCACCGGAAGGATGATCGTCGAGGAGCGCTCGGAGCTGATCTCGAGCATCGTCTGCAGGAAGCGCAGCTGAAGCGAAATCGGGTTCTGCGCGAGCACCTCGGCCGCGTCCTTCAGCCGCTCGGAGGCCTGGAACTCGCCCTCGGCGGCGATCACCTTCGCGCGCCGCTCGCGCTCGGCTTCCGCCTGGCGCGCCATCGCCCGCTGCATCCCGGTCGGGATCTCGACGTCCTTGACCTCGACGATCGAGACCTTGATCCCCCACGGTGAGGTGGCCTCGTCGATGATCTGCTGGAGGATCGCGTTGATCTTGTCGCGCTCGGACAGGAGCTCGTCGAGCACGTGCTGGCCGAGGACGCTCCGTAGGGTGGTCTGCGAGATCTGCGAGGTCGCGACCATGAAGTTCTCGACCTGCACGATCGCCTTCTCGGGGTCGATGATCCGGAAGTAGGCGACGGCGTTCACGCGGACCGGGACGTTGTCCTTCGTGATCACCTCCTGCGGCGGGACGTTGAGCGTCACCGTTCGCAGGTCGACGCGGACCATCTTGTCGACGATCGGAATCAGGAGGAACAGGCCGGGCCCTTTCGGCGGCGACTTCAGCCGGCCGAGCCGGAAGATGACTCCACGCTCGTACTCGCGTGCCACCCGGACCGAAGCGGCGAGCACGACCAAGAGGAAGACGGCGATTGCTGCGACTGCGATCAGGGCGGCCACGGAGCGCGAATCCTATGTGACGGGAAGCGGTTGCTCGGTCGGCTCGACCTCGAGTACGAGCTCCTCGTCGATCGAGTCGATGCGGACCGCCGCGCCGCGCTCGAGGGGCCCGTCGCTGGAACGAGCCTTCCAGAGCTCGCCTCGCACGAACACGGTTCCGGCCGGAGCGAGCGCATCCCGCACGATGCCGACCTGGCCGACGAGCTCGCTCGTCCCCGTGACGACCGGTGCCCGCCGCGCCTGGACGATCTTGACCGCGGCCAGCCCCATGAGGCTCGCAAGGCCGGCCGCAATCGCGATCACGACTGGCAGCGAGACCTGGTACGTGTTGCCGGCGGGCTCGAAGAGCAGCATCGCGCCGATCACAAAGCAGACCGCTCCCGCGAGCGTGATCGCGCCGTGGGTTGGGACGAAGGCCTCCGCTGCGAAGAATCCAAAGGCGAGCAGCATCAGCAACAGGCCCGCGGCGCTGATCGGGAGCACCTGTAGGCCGAATAGGCCGAGAATGAGGCTGATCGCGCCGACCGTGCCGGGGAAGATCAGCCCAGGGTTCCAGAGCTCGACGATCAAGCCGAGCGTGCCGATCGACATGAAGAGAACGATCAGGTTCGGGTCGATCAGCGTGTCCAGCACTTTCTGCCAGAGCGACATATCGACGTTCGTGATCTCCGCGTTCTTCGTGTGCAGGACGATCCCCTTTGGCACCGTCTTCGTTCCGTCGACCTTGTTCAAGAGCGCCGGCAGGGTCGGAGCCATGACGTCGATGACGTTCTTCTGGAGCGCTTCGGTGGCACCGAGGTTCGAGGCCTGGCGAACCGCCCTCTGGGCCCAGGCCGCGTTGCGGTCGTGGGCCTTCGCAAGCTCGCTCAGGGACGCGGCGGCGTCGTTGATCACCTTGCGCCGCAGGTCGGACTGGATGTTCGCACCGCTGACGTCGATGGGCGTCGAGGAGCCGATGTTCGTTTGTGGGGCCATTGCCAGGAGGTCCGCCGCTTCGCTGATCCAGACGCCTGCCGAGGCGGCGCGCGACCCGGGCGGCGAGACGTAGACGATGACCGGCACCTTCGACGCGAGCTCGGCTTTCACGATCTTGTTCATCGAGGTGCTGAGGCCGCCGGGCGTGTCGAGCAGGATGACGACGGCGTCGTAGTCGCCGTGGTTCGCGCGCGAGATCTGGTCGTTGACGTAGTTCTGCGTCACTGGGTTGACGTCGTTCTCGAACTTGACCGCGAGGACACGGGGCCGGGACGTCGTAGCTGAGGCGGTGGCGCAGAGGACGAGAGCCGCGGCGATCGCGACGAAAAATCCACGCACGAGCGGGGCTTTCACTTGTAAGAATTCTATCTGCGGGGTTGTGGCAGAAGCGGGTCTTTGCTTCCGTAGTGAGGCCGCCCGATGAAGGTTCTTCGCCTAGTCCTTCTCCTGCTGGTCGTCTCGCCGGGCACCGCGCTCGCATCGGGGACGACGATGACTGCGCACGACGTGCATCGCGGTGTGAATCGTCCCGCGCATCGTTTCGACCTCGTCGGTCTGCACTGGAAGGGCAACGGGACCGTTTCGTTTCGGACGAGAACCGTCGCCGGGCGCTGGACTGGCTGGCGCGATGCCGCAGCCGAGGACGACGGGCCAGATGCGGGGACGCGTGAACCAAGCGCCGGCGGTTGGCAGCTCGGTAGCCCGTACTGGACCGGGCCCTCGAACCGGATTCAGGTGCGGACGTTCGGCCGGATCAGCCGCGTCCGCGCGTACTACGTCTGGAGCGCCGAGCGCAGGATCCCGCAGAGGACGGTCTCGAAGGCCGGATCTCCGCTGATCATCACGAGGGCGGGGTGGGGCGCCGACGAGAAGATCCGGCGGCGCAAGAAGCCCGCCTACGCGGACACGGTGCGCTTCGCGGTCGTCCACCACACGGTCGGCACGAACTCGTACACACGCGCGCAATCGGCGTCGATCGTGCGCGGGATCGAGCGCTACCACGTTCTCGCGAACGGCTGGGACGACATCGGTTACAACTTCCTCGTCGACAAGTACGGCCAGATCTTCGAAGGCCGCTGGGGCGGAGTCGACCGCAACGTCGTGGGCGCGCACGCGCAGGGCTTCAATCAGGGGTCGGTCGGAGTCGCTCTGATGGGGACGTACGACTCGACCGCGATCACGCCCGCCGCCCGCGCCGCGCTCGTCCGGCTGCTCGCCTGGCGCCTGGACGTGGCACACGTCGATCCGCTGTCGACGTTCAGTTGGCGCTCGACGGGCAACCCGAAGTATCCGGCGGGGCGCATGGTCACCCTGCGCACCATCTCCGGGCACCGCGACACCGGGTACACGTCGTGCCCCGGCAGTCAGCTGTACGGCGAGCTGCCGTCGATCGCACGCTCCGTGGCGCAGTCTGGGCTGCCGAAGATGTATTTCCCGGCCGCGACCGGCGCGCCGGGCGAATTCGTGCACTTCACCGGGACGCTCACGCAGTCACTGCCGTGGTCGGTGACCGTCACGCAGCCGGACGGAAACATCATCGCGTCGGGGCAGGGCGAGGGCACGCAGATCGACTGGACGTGGGATGCGCGGACGATCCCGGCCGGCAAGTACCTGTACGCGATCGACGCGGGGCCAACCGTACGGCCGGCGACGGGAATCGTCACCGGGACCACTACGCGCTCGATGCTGACCGCGCTCGCCAAGCCTGCGTTGTTCACGCCGAATGGGGACGGAAAGGCCGACTCGACGCTCGTCCGCTACCAGGTGCGCGAGGCGGCGATCGTGACGGGGACGCTCGTCGACGCGTTCGGGAATCCGGTCACGACGCTCTTCGTCGAGTCGAGGACAAGAGGCTCGTACGCGTTCCGGTGGGACGCCGCCGGGATCGCGGACGGCCGGTACGGGATCGTTCTCACGGCCCGGAACGCGATCGGGATCGAGACGACCGCCACGCTGGGCGTGATCGTCGATCGTACGGCCGCAGGGTTCCAGGTCTCGCCGCAGGTCTTCTCGCCGAACAACGACGGCCGGTTGGACACGACGCGCTTCAGCTTCACCCTCGACAAACCGGCCCGTGTGACCCTCACGGTTCGCCGTGGAAAGAAGTCGGTCGGCCAGGTCTTCTCCGGGCAGATGCAGGCAGGCCTCCAGGCGATCGACTGGAACGGCCGCTTCCGCCGCGGAGTCGGCGAGCACGAGTTCCGGGCCGACCTGCGCGTGACATCGCCTGTCGCGACGGTCACGAGCACTGTGGCGTTCGCCACGGACACGACCGGGCCGAAGCTGAAACGCATGTCGCTGTCGCCGCTTCGCTTCAAGGTCAACGAGCCGGCCGACGTGACGGTCGTCTTCGACGGCACGAGGTCGGTGACCCTTCGCCGGCTGGTTCCCGGCAGGTTCACATTCCCGGCGGGCGGGGCGTTCACATCGTTCGCGGCCGTCGCCCGGGACTTCGCGGGCAACGACGGCCGGACGATCAGGTACCCGTAGCCGCGACCCAGTCGTCGTAGGCGCGTTCGAGGCGGTCGAGGAGCTCGACGAGGAGCTCGAGCCGGTCGATCTCGCGTCCCGCCTCGAGCACAAGCGAAGTCGCCAGTGGTTCGATCCCTCGCGGGAGGTCTGATGCGGGCACGTTGACGTTGACGCCGATCCCGAGCACGACCCGGCCGTCGCGGGCCTCGGCAAGGATGCCCGCGGCCTTCCGGCCGCCGACCAGAATGTCGTTCGGGAGCTTGATCTCGGGTGAGAGCCCCGTGACCTGCGCGATCGCCTCCGCGCACGCCCTGCCGGCCACGAGCGTCAGCTCCGGCAGCCGCGCGGTCTCGACGCGCGGCTCGAGCAGGAGCGAGAAGAGCAGGCTCACGCCCGGCGGCGAGAGCCAGCTACGCCCGAGCCGTCCGCGCCCTTCGGTCTGCTCCTCGGTGAGCGCGACGGCGCCTTCCGAGTGTTCGTCTTCGAGCAGCCGCTGGGTGGACGGGCAGACCTCGGCGAAGACATAGGGATGCCCGAAGCGCCCTCGCAACCTGGGAACGACGGAATCTGGCGCCAGTGACGAGGTCACGGCCAACTACACTAGGCCGCCCGTGCCGATTGCCGCGCCCAAAACGGCTGAGGTTGAATCCGACTTGGTTCGACCGGTCAGTTCCGACGAACGACCGGGCGGAGCCCGGCCGTTCTGATGGCGGCAACGCAAGCGTTGCCTTGGTCCCGCGCGGAGATCGAGGAGATCCTTCCGCACCGCGACCCCTTTCTCCTGATCGACGAAGTCGTCGAGCTCGAGCCGGGGCACCGCGTGGTTGCGCGGAAACGCGTGCGCTCGGACGAGTGGTATCTCGCGGGCCACTTCCCGGGGCGGCCGATCATGCCGGGCGTCCTGATCGTCGAGGCCATGGCGCAGACCGGTGCGGTTGCGGTCCTCTGCAGCGAGGAGAACCGCGGGCGGCTTGCTCTCTTCGCCGGGATCGACGGCGTCCGCTTCAAGCGGATCGTGGAGCCGGGTGACGAGCTCGAGCTCACGTGTGAGCTCGAACGCGTGCGCGGGCCGGTCGGCAAGGGCCGCGCCGAGGCGCGTGTCGACGGCGAGCTCGCTGCGCGCGGGACGCTGACCTTCGCAGTGGAGCAGGGATGATCCGCAGCGCGACGTCGAACGGCCGCGTCTCGATCACGGGCATCGGCACGCAGGCGCCGGAGCGCGTAATGACGAACGACGAGCTCGCGCAGATGGTCGACACCTCGGACGAGTGGATCGTCGAGCGCACGGGCATTCGCGAGCGTCGGGTCGCCGCTCCCGACGAGGCGATGTCCGATCTCGCGCTGCCGGCCTCGATCGCGGCGCTCGATCAAGCTGGTGTCGAGGCGTCTGACCTGGACCTGATCGTGGTCGCGACCGTCACGCCAGACATGTTCTTCCCGTCGACAGGCGCGATCCTCGCCGATCTCCTTGGCGCCAAGGACGCCGCTGCGTACGACCTGTCCGCGGGCTGCACGGGTTTCGTGTACGCGATTGCGCAGGCGCACGGGATGGTGGCGAGCGGCCTCGCCGACCACGCGCTCGTCGTCGGCGGCGACGTCCTTTCGCGGATCGTGGACTGGACGGACCGCAGCACGTGCGTCCTCTTCGGCGACGGCGCCGGCGCGGTGGTTCTCCAGCGTGTCCCCGAGGGCGGCTTCCTCGGCTTCGAGCTCGGCGCCGACGGGTCCGGTGGGCCGCAGCTGTACATACCCGCCGGCGGCTCGCGCCAACCCGCTTCGGCCGAGTCGGTCGCCGCGCGCCAGCATTTCGCGAAGATGAACGGCCGGGAGGTCTTCAAGTTCGCGACCCGGGTGCTCGTCGACTCCGCCGAGAAGGTGCTGAACGAGTGCGACGTCTCGGTCGAGGACGTGGACGTCTACGTGCCCCACCAGGCGAACGTGCGCATCATCGAGCACGCACGCAAGAAACTCGGGATTCCGGAGGCTCGGACGGTGGTCAACGTCGACCGCTTCGGCAACACTTCGTCTGGCTCGATCCCGCTGGCACTCGGCGACGCAACTGCCGACGGGCGATTGTTTCCAGGTGAGATGGTGTTGATGACAGGAATGGGGGCAGGCTTGACCTGGGGCTCGGCCCTGATCGAGTGGACGGCGAACGGGAAAGGTGAAAAGTCATGAGCAAGGTCGCATTCTGCTTCCCAGGACAGGGGTCTCTGGAGGCGGGGATGGGCCGCGAGATCGCCGAGGCTGTGCCCGAGGCGATGGACGTCTTCCGCGAGGGGAGCGAGGCCTCCGGGCTCGATCTCATGAAGCTCTGTTTCGAGGGATCGCTCGAGGATCTCGTGCAGACCGAGGTCCAACAGCCAGCACTAGTCGCTACGAGTCTCGCCGTGCTGGCGGCGCTGAGGAAGCAAGGACTCGAGCCGGACTACGTTGTCGGGCACTCGGTCGGAGAGTTCACCGCTCTTGCGGCCGCGTCGTCGCTGACGCCGTTCGAGTCGATCGAGCTCGTGCGCGAGCGCGGTTTGGCAATGGCCGAGGCGGCCAGGATCAGCAACGGCTCAATGGCGGCGATTCTCGGACTCGAGGACGAGCTCGTCGAGGAGCTGTGCGAAGACGTCGAGGGCGTGTGGCCGGCGAACTACAACTGTCCCGGCCAGATCGTTATCTCGGGCATGCAGCGGGCAGTCGACGCGGTCTGCGCG
>JBKPQP010000162.1:0-4767 GCA_046734155.1 Actinomycetota bacterium
GTGCCCACTGCGGTTGTCTCGATGGCACGCGCAGTCCATTGCGTCGCGCTGCTCGCGTAGAACTCGGTCACCTCGACGTTGCCGCCGTTGACAGCCGCTCCCGTCAGGCGATAACCGGCCGCGACGGCGCGCTTGCCGGCCGGGCAGTTGACGAGGAGGACTTTCGGGCTCGAGGAGTCCTGTGCGCTCACCGCGCTGGCGAGCTCGAGGCCGCTCAGGCCGGAGAAGACGGAGGCGGGGAACTTCTTCGTCGTCCCGAGGGCGAGCAGGCGCCCGGCCTTGGGGAGGCGCGACGCGTGGATGCCGTCGACGCGGTCGGAGTTGAGGGCGAAGCGCGCCCTCGGCGTAATCTTGTCGCGCGCGGCCTGGCCGACGGGCGTAAGCGACGCAAGGGCGATCAGCAGAGCCGTGGCAGAGAGGATGGTCGGGAGGCGACCCTTCATCTCGTGCTCCTTTCTCGTGGCGGGGATCGGCGCGAGCCTAGTACGGTGATCGGTCGATGAACGGCCGCTCGGAGCTCGTGGACGTCCTCGGGAGGTTGTCGCTCTTCGCCGACTTCTCGCGGCCGGAGCTGGAGGCGGTCGCGCACGCGGTCGACGAGGAGATGTTCGCGGAGGGCCAGCGGGTGCTGCGGCAGGGGCTCACCGGCGGCGGGTTCTTCGTCATCCTCGAAGGCAACGCTTCGATCCACGTCGACGGCGAGGCGCGCTGGACGCTCGGGCCCGGCGACTTCTTCGGGGAGACGTCCCTGTTGACCGGCGGGACTCCGACCGCGGACGTCGTCGCGACGAGCCTCCTGCGCTGCGCGGTCGTGCCCGGGCCGGACTTCGAGGACTTCCTCCTCGCGCGACCGCGGTTCCTCTACCGACTGCTCCAGGCCGAGGCCGACCGGCTGCGCAACGCGCTCGAGTGGCGTCAGTAGACCCACAGCCGTTCCCGCCCGGCGACTACGACGTCGTGGTCGTCGGCAGTGGGCCCGGCGGTCTGCAGACGAGCTACGAGCTGCGGTCGCTCGGGATCCGGCACGCGGTCATTTCGGCGGACGACAGGCCGGGCGGGATGTTCCAGCTCTTTCCCGTCTTCGAGCGCCTGATCACGTGGACGAAGCCGGATGCGCCCTTCGAGCGCGGGACACGCGAGTACGAGTGGTTCGACCACAACAGCCTGCTCGCACAAGAGCCGGAGTGCCGTGCGCTCGTCCCTGAGCTGATGGATCGCACATTCGACGTGCCGTCGCGCGAAGAGATGGAGGCCGGGCTCGTAGCCTTCGCGGAGCGTACCGGGCTCGAGATTCGGTACGGCTGTCGCTGGGAGTCGACGCGTCGCGAGGACGACGGTTTCGTACTCGTCACCTCGGACGGGGAGTACCGCTGCCGAGCGGCCGTGTTCGCGATCGGCGTCACCGAGCCGTGGAAAGCGCCCATTCCCGGCGCGGAGCTCGCATCGCACTACGTCGACACGGGCGATCCCGAGCAGTACCGTGGGCGCAGCGTCTTCATCGTCGGCAAGCGCAACTCCGGCTTCGAGGTCGCGAGCGGGCTGCTCGCCTGGGCTGCGCGGATCGTGCTCGCCTCGCCGCGGCCTATCGACACTGCGAAGCTCGGCCGCTTGCCCGTGCGCGCCCGGTACCTGCAGCCGCTCGACGAGTACGGGCGCGGTGGGGCGAGCGCGTACGTGGTCGATGCGACCATCGAGCGCATCGAGCGCCGGGAAGGCGGTTTCCGGGTCGTCGCACACGGGACGACGTGGCCGGGAGAGCTCTTCTTCGAGGTCGACGACGTCGTCATCGCGACCGGGTTTCGCACGCCCTTCCTCGACCTGCCGTCGCTCGGTCTCGCGACGGTCGCGGACGGCCGGATCCCCGCGCTGACGCGGTACTTCGAAAGCGTCTCCCTCCCGGGCGTCTACTTCGCCGGGAACGCGTCGCAGGGCTACTCGGGCTTGCGGAAGCAGGGCCTCGGCTCGAACTCGTCGTCGGTCAACGGCTTCCGGTACAACGCCCGCGTCCTCGCGCGTCACCTCGCTGAGACGCGCTTCGGCAAGCACCTCGACCGGCCGGTGCTCGAGCGCGACCACGTGCTGCCGTACCTGCTGCACGAGCTCGCGGTTGCGCCAGAGCTCTGGGTGCAGAAGGGGTACCTGGCCCGGGTCGTGAGCTTCGACGGCGAGATCCGCGACGAGGGCATCGTTCCGCTCGAGCAGTTCGTCGACGAGTCGGGGCCGAACGCGATTGCGGTTGCGGTGGAAATGAGCCGTGACGCGGAGATCCATCCCGCTGTCTACATCCGCTCGGCGAGCCGACTGCTCGAGGCTGCGCTGCCCGCGCATCCGACGCGCTCGTTCGACAGCGAGCAGCACCGGCGGGAGCTGGCCACGCTACTGGACCTCGTCGGCTAGCTAGCCTCTCGGCATGTGCCGAAACATCAGAACGCTCTACAACTTCGAGCCACCCACGACGCGTGAAGAGGTGCACGACGCAGCGCTCCAGTACGTGCGCAAGATCAGCGGCTTCACGAAGCCCTCGCAAGCGAACGAGGTCGCGTTCGAGCGTGCCGTCGACGCCGTGACCGCGGCATCGGCGCGTCTCCTCGACGAGCTCGTGACGACGGCCCCGCCGAAGAACCGCGAGGCCGAGGCGGCGAAGAAGCGCCTCCGCTGGGAACAGCGGGCGGCGGCAGTCTAGGTCGAGCCCGAGCCCGGCTGCTGCTGCACGTAGGCATCCAGGCGCCTTGATCTGGTGGAGCCTGCGCATGGCGCCGGGGGCACCCCGAAGTGCGGCGTACACTCGATGCGTGAGATCGGTCGCGACGATCGGTCGCTGGAGCATGCGGCGCCCGTGGCGAGCGATCGCAGCCTGGCTCGGGTTCGTCGTCGCCGCGCTCGCCCTCGGGGCGGCCGCCGGGACGAAGGAGCTCCAGAACGGTGCCGTCGGCGAGTCCGCTCGCGGCTATGCGCTCATGGACGAGCACGGAGCCTGGCCGCCGGCACGCGAGTACGGGTACATCCACAGCGCCACGCTCACGGTCGGCGACCCGGAGTTCCGCGCCGCGATCGCGGACGTCAAGAGGCGGATGCGGTCCGGCCTCGGAAGCACGCCGGTTGTCCATGTTGCGGCGGACCGGCACGCGGCGCTCGTCACCGGCGTCGTGCGGCGTTTCGAGAGCTTCGGGTCGTTCCGCAGCACCGTCCTCGCCGCTTCGGCGGCGCATCCGCAGGTGACGATCGAGGAGTCGGGCGACATCACCGCGAGCGACGCGCGGGATCGGGTCGTGAGCAACGACCTCCGCCGGGCCGAGCTCTTCTCGATTCCGGTCACGCTGCTCGTGCTGCTGTTCGCGTTCGGGGCGGTCGTTGCCGCGCTCGTCCCGGTCCTACTGGCGCTGACCGCGGTCGCGGCGACCTTCGGGCTCCTCGGCCTAATCAGCCAGGGCTTTCCGCTCGACGACAGCGTCAAGACGGTCGTGCTCCTGATCGGGATGGCCGTCGGCGTCGACTACGCCCTTTTCTACGTGATCCGCTCGCGGGAGGAGCGGCACCGCGGTCTTTCGTCCCACGAGGCTCTCGAGCGGACCGCGCGCACGTCGGGCCGCACCGTCCTCGTGTCCGGCACGACTGTCGCGATCGCGATGGCGGGCATGTTCGTGCTCGGTCTCGACATCTTCAACGGGATCGCGAGCGGCACGATCACCGTCATCGCGTGCGCGGTCGCGGGGTCGGTGACGGTGCTGCCGGCAGTGCTCGAGCTGCTCGGCGCGCGCATCGACAAGGGGCGGATCCCGTTCCTGCCCCACCTCGAGACCGACAGCCGCAGTTCCCGCTTCTGGCCGGCCGTCGTCGACCGAGTGCTCCGACGTCCGCTCCTATCCTGCCTGCTCGCCACGGGACTGCTCGTCGCGCTCGCTCTACCTGCCATCCGGCTCCACGTCGACAAGCCGAGCGACGAGGCGCTCGCGTCGAGGAGCGAGCCCGCCCTAGGAACGATCGCAAAAGTGCGGGCCGAGTTCCCGAGCGCGGCGGAACCCGCAATCGTCGTCGCGGCCGGGCCGACGGGGTGGGAGGCGAAGGGTCGAGCCGCGGCCGCGGAGCTCGAACGGCTCGCGCTCGCCCGCGGAATCGCCCATCGTCCGTTCACGGTCAGCGGCAGCGATCACCTCGGCGGGTCGATCGAGCTGCCGCTCACCGGGGCTGGCGACAACGCGTCGAGCAAGCACGCGATCTCGGTCCTCAGGAACGAGCTGGTCCCTCAGACCCTCGGCCGCATTCCGGGCGTCGAGACCGCCGTCACCGGGCAGACCGCCGAGGACGTCGACTTCACGCACCAGATGAAGCACGGCATCCCGTACGTGATCGCATTCGTGCTGGCGCTCGCGTTCCTGCTCCTGCTCGTCGCGTTCCGCTCGATCGTCGTCCCCCTGAAGGCGATCGTCCTCAATCTCCTGTCGGTCGGTGCCGCGTACGGCGTGCTGGTGCTCGTCTTCCAGCACCGTTGGGCCGAACCGATCCTGGGCTTCACCTCGAACGGCTCGATCATCTCCTGGCTGCCGCTCTTCCTCTTCGTCGTCCTCTTCGGGCTCTCGATGGACTACCACGTCTTCATCATCAGCCGGATCCGCGAGGCGGTCGACTCCGGAATGAAGACCGACGAGGCCGTGCGCTACGGGATCACGGTGACGGCAGGCGTGGTCACGAGTGCGGCTCTGGTCATGGTCGGCGTCTTCTCGCTCTTCGGCGCGTTGTCGTCCCTCGAGTTGAAGGAGGCAGGCGTTG
>JBKPQP010000163.1:0-6656 GCA_046734155.1 Actinomycetota bacterium
TGACGAGGCGCGGCAAGCTCACCATGGGCGAGCCGTACTTCGTGCCCGGGACGCCGGTCGTCGTCGACCGCAAGGGGCTCGGCGACGCGCGTCCGGGAGATCTCGTGGCCGTGACGGAGGGTCGCGGGCGGGCACGCGTGCAGCGCATCGTCGGGCCCGCGAAGCGGATCGAGAACGTTCTCGAGGCGCTGCTCGTCGACCAGGGCCTGCGGGACGGGTTCGAGCCGCACGACGTCCCCGAGCCGAGTCTCGAAGGCCGCGCCGACCTCCGCGACTTGACGACGTTCACGGTCGACCCGGACACCGCGAAGGACTTCGACGACGCGATCTCGGTGCGCCGCGAAGGGGACGGCGTTCGGATCTGGGTGCACATCGCCGACGTCTCGTACTTCGTCCCCGCCGGCTCGCCGCTCGACCGCGGCGCCGCGGAGCGCGGAAACTCGGTCTACGTGCCCGGGCTCGTGGCGCCGATGCTCCCGCACGAGCTGGCCGACGACGCGTGCTCGCTCCGGCCCCACCAGGATCGGCTCTGCGTGACCGTCGAGATCGCGCCTGGCGGAGAGCCGAGCTTCTACCGGTCGGTTATCCGCAGCCGGGAGCGGTTCACGTACGGGCAGGTGCAGCGGATCCTCGAAGGCGACGAGCAGCATGAGCTGGCCGACGCCGTGCGGCTGGCGGACACCGTCTCGGCCGAGCTCAGGCGACAGCGCTTCGGACGCGGCGCGCTCCGCGTCGAGAGCCCGGAGGTCAACTTCGCGTTCGACGGCGAGGGCGGTGTCGAGCGCGCGTGGCTCGAGGCCGAGCCGACCGCGCACGCCCTCATCGAGGAGCTGATGATCCTCGCGAACGAGGCGGTCGCCGCGTTCCTCGCCAGCCGACAGAGCCCGTCCCTATATCGCGTCCACGAGCCGCCGGAGCCGCAATCGGTCGAGCTCCTTCTCTCGAAGTTGGTCGACCTCGACGTCCCGACTCCGCCCGCGCCGAAGACCGAGAGCATGGGCCCGTCCGAGGCGGCCGAGGTTGCGGCGCACGCCAGCGAGCTCGTTGCAGACTACGTCGCGAAGTCCGGCCGCGGACGAGAGGCCTTTCCAGCCCTAGTCCTGCGCGCCCTCAAGCAGGCGCACTACGACCCGCGCAACCTCGGCCACTCGGGCCTCGCGAGCATTGCGTACACGCATTTCACGTCCCCGATCCGCCGCTACCCCGACCTCGTCGTCCACCGAGCCTTGCTGCGCGCGATCGGCCAGGGTGACGACCAGCTTCCGGACGACCTCAAGGCGACCGCCGAGCACACATCCGAGACCGAGCGCGCGGCGACTGATGTCGAGTACCGCGCCGACGAGATCTGCGCCGCGTGGCTCCTCGAGCGAACGCTCTTCGAGCGCGGCTGGGAGGAACGGTTCACCGGAGAGGTGATCGGGCTCATCCCGTCGGGCCTCTTCGCGCGCTTCGGCGACGTCTTCGAAGGCTTCATCCCCGCGCGCCGGCTGCACGGCGACTACTACGAGCTGAACGACCTCGGGACCGCGCTCGTCGGCCGCCGCGGAGGACAGCGGTACCGGCTCGGCGACGAGATCGAAGTGCGCGTCGAGGAGCTCCGTCGCGCCGAGGGGAAGATCGAGCTGGCTACCGGAGCGAGCGGATCAGGACGCGGCGGAGGGCGAAGAGCCCGATCAGGCCGACGCCGACGAGAGTCGCGAGCGAGATGACGAGCCCGAACGGGAAGTCCTTCTTCGGCGGTGGCTTGTAGTCGAGGCTCCCCGCGATGAAGAACTTCTTGCCGCCGTCCGTCGCCGGCACCTTCCAGTTGAAGATGTGATGCGGCTTGCGCGGTGCCGCCTTGACCTGCGGCGGCGCGATCGGGTTCATGTAATGGATCCGGTGGTCGTGCCAGGCCCAGATGTCCCCGCCCGCAAGCTTCTCCCACTTCGGCTTCGCGGATGCGCTCGCGGACTTCGGAACCTGAACGCGCGCATAGCGGTCCTGGTTGAGGTACCCGGCCGGTGAGTTGATGTTGACGGAGATCCCATTCGGGGCGAAGCGGAGGTACGGCTCGCCGCTGTAGCCCTTGATGATCACAGTCCTGCCGCTGCGGTTGTCGAGCCAGATCTGGTCGTCGCCGTACAGGACTTTGAGCCTGAGGCCTGGCATCCTCGGGTCGACGCCCGTGATCGTCGAGCGGTAGCCGAGCTTCGCGGTGCCGAAGTGGGCTTCGGCACCGCGAGCCAGCACGGCCGCCAGGATGGCGACCACGAGCAGCGATCGCTTCACGCGCGGCGCCTCCGCACGACCAGGATCGCCGCCAGGGACCCGAGGATCGCGGCCGCGATGACGATCCAGATCCAGGTGTTGCTGCCGCCGTCGCCCTCGGTGGACGTGGTCGTCGTGGCCGCGGCGGGCGGCGGTGGGGGCGGCGGGTTCGCCTGACCCTTGGCCGCCGTGAGCGTCACCCGGGGAGCTGGAGTGTCGGACGACTCCGCCCCGATCCAGTGCACCACCTTCCCGTCCTGATACGTGACGAGCGCCGGGAAGACGAGCACCTGTCCGGGCGTGTTCGGCATGTGGGCGGTGAACGCGAACTTGCCCTCTGCGCCGTTCGGGATCTTCCCGCCCGTCCACGTGACGATCCGGCCGTTCACCGACTGCTTCCAACCCTTGGTCGGATGCGCGACGACGTCGGTGACACCCACCGGCATCTGGACGGTGAGCTTGACTGCGGGCACGCTCTCTTCTCCCTCGGCGGACAAGGTGATCTTCGACACGCTGTTTGCGGGCACGTTCTCGGGGCTCGGCTCAACGTGAGCCAGGGCGGCCGGGACGAGCGCCAGCCCGACGAGCATGAGCAACGCAAGTGTCTTTCGCATGTCAGCCCTCTCTGATGGGAACGGTGACTGTCTGTGTGTACGACTGGAACTGGCCCTTGCGGATCTCGAATGTCACCTGCCAGTCGCCGGCCTCCGGGAAGACTCCGGCCGACGTCGTGTAGTGGCTGGGCACGATCCGCGTGAGCGGGATTCGCAGCGGCCCGAGGTTCTTGCTCGGGAGCGTCGCCGACATCTTCGCGTCGTCGACGTTCGCCGGGAAGCCGCTCTTGGGCAAGTAGAAGTAGAGGTGGATCACGTTCGACCCCGTCTTGGCCGGGTCGATCAAGTAATTGACCTCGAGCGGGCCGATCGGGATGGTGTCGGTCGCATACTTCGCCGCCGAAACCGAGGCCCTCGCAGGCGGCTCGGTGACGAGCACCGCGGTCACGCCGACGATCGCCGCCATGATCGCGAGCTCGGTTCCCGCCGCGCGCAGGAACCGGCGCTGCTCGACGGCTGAGGCGATCTGCCTCTTCAGCCGCGGGACCGCGAACCGGTTGTTGTAGAGGCCGATCAGGAGTAGCGGCAGGACGAGCGCGATCTTGACCAGCAGCAGCTGGCCGTACGTCGTGTCCCAGAGTCCGTGGAACGCCTTCACCTCCTGGTAGCCGCGGATGGTGCCGGCGGTGATCAGCGTGGCCACCGAGACGACCGCGAGGATCGAGAAGCGCGGAACGGCCCGCGAGGCGAGCGGCCAGCGGTCCGCCCCCGCCAGCAGGAGCGCGAGGATCGTGAACGCGAGCCCGCCGACCCAGGTCGACGCCGCTGCGACGTGAAACACGTCCAGGAAAATCGCGAGCGCGCCGCTCGTCCGCGCATGTCCCGCGGCCGAGATCGTCGGCAGCAGGAGCATGGCTGCGAGCGGCAGGAGCTCCAGCTTCCGCGACCGGCTGGCCATGAGCGCGAGCGCGCCGACGACCAGCGCGATCCCGATCTGCCACAGGAATGCGTGGCCGAACCGCGTCTGGAGGACGGAATGGATCGTGTCCCAGCGGAATGCCTCGCTCAGCCCGAAGCCTCCAGCCACGGCGCCCTGGAGCACGATGCAGAAGGTTCCGACGATTACGAGCCCGAAGGACAGGCCCGCGAGGGTCCGGAACAGCCGGGTGCGGAGCTCAGCAGCCGCCGAGCGAAGCACGACGGCGAGCGCGATCGCACCGCCGACGACGAGCAGGATCAGCGCGAAGTCGAGCGCACGCATGAACTTGAAGAGCGCGTCGATCGTCCCCGGCGTGGTCGCGCCGAAGACCTGCTTGCACGAGCCTGCGTTCGCCTTCTTGACGTTGAAGACGAAAGCGCCGGCGACCGGGTGCGAGTCGGCCGAGATCACCCGCCACGTCACCGTGTAGGTGCCCTGCGCAAGCCTCCGGTCGATCGTGACCGCGACCGAGTCCTTCGTCGGGCGCACGATCTTCCCGGAGTCGACCCGGCCGCCGTTGCAGTCGTAGACGCGGATCGACCCGAACGCCGTCTCGACGGCCTCGTTGAAGCGCAGCGAAACGGTCTTCGGGCTCGTGCGGACGACCGAGTTGTTGCTCGGGTTGCTCTCCTGCAGGATCGCGTGCGCGAACGCTGCGGGCGTCGCCGTCAACGCGGCCAGCACGACCGCTATGACCAGCCAGCTTCTCTTCAAGAGACTCCTTCGCTCGAGGACTACGGCCAGCGAACGAAGGGTGGTGCGCGCTCCCCGTATCCCCGTGCCAGGCCCACGGTGCGCGGAACCGCGACGACTCGGACGGGCTCGGGCACACAAATCTGGAAAGCGGGTTGCGGCAGCTCACGCAGCGCGCGGCCGATGGCGCGTGCCGCCGAGTCGAGTGCCCACGCGATCAACAGCGCGGCGAGCGCGAACGGGAGCTGGAACGCGAGCCCCAGCAGGAAGGCGGGCTGCACGACGACGGTCCAAGGCACCTGGCCCGTGTGCAGGATCCGCTCGACGAACTCCTGGGTGACGAACGCGATCGGCGGCAGCAGCACGATCAGCGGCGAGGACAGAGGGCGGTGCGACTCACCGCGGAAGCCCGCAGCTGTCTGTAGCGCGAGGCCCGCGAGCAAAACGCCGAGGCTGACCCACAGCGCGAGCGGGACGAGGCCGAAGTAGGCGTGGCCGCTGCGCGCGAGCGCGTCGGCGCGGGCGTGCGTGTCCGAGTAGGCGAGCCGGTACGCGAGCAGGTGCCCGGCGATCAGCCCCGCGAACATGAGCGGGGCCGTGGAAAGCCAGGCGAGTCGCTGCCTCATTCCCGGCATGGTGGCAGATCGAGCCCGAACCCCGAACCTACAATCGACCCATGTCAGGCGAGAAGCCGATCGCAGAGAACCGCAAGGCGCGGCACGACTACCACTTCCTCGAGCGCTTCGAGGCCGGCATCGTGCTGACCGGAAGCGAGGTCAAGTCGCTGCGCGAAGGCAGGGTCAGCCTCCAGCAGGCGTACGCGGACGTCCGCGAGGGCGAGGCGTGGCTCGTCGGCGCTCACATCGACCCCTATGAACAGGCGGGGATCCAGAACCACGAGCCCGAGCGGGACCGCAAGCTCCTCCTGCATCGACGGGAGCTCGACTCGCTGTACGGCAAGGTCCGCGAGCGGGGTCTGACCCTCGTCCCGGTGCGGCTCTACTTCAAGAACGGCCGCGCGAAGCTCGAGCTTGCGCTCGCCCGGGGCAAGGAGCAGCGCGACAAGCGGCGCGAGATTGCGAAGCGCGAGGCCGACCGCCAGATCGAGCGGGAGCTCAAAGCGCGGCGCTGAGCCGCTCGAGCGCCGACGGCAACTCGCTCATGCTCTCGATGACGGCGTCGGCGTCGTCGAGCCCCTGGCCGAAGCCGACGACGCGAATCCCGGCGGCGCGCGCTCCCGAGACGTCGGCCGGCGTGTCGCCCACCGCTACCGTGCGTTCCGGCGGCCAGTCACCGGCCTTCTGTCGCGCAATCCCGATCAGCTCTGTTCGGCTCTCGGCCTCGCACCCGAAGGCGCCCTGGCCGGGCGGGAAGAGCTCGCCGAGCCCGATCCGCTCCATGCGGGCTCTCGCGACCGGCTCGGGGTTCCCGGTCAGCAGCGCGCGGTGCTCGATCTGGCTGATTGCGTGCGCGGCGCCCTCGGCGGCGGCCCAATGGGACGTGTCCGTGTGAGCGAGGAGCTCGAGGTAACGGTCGGAGGCTTCTGAACACCACCGCTTGAGCTGAGGCTCGATCTCCTCGTCCTCGAGCCCGGCCACGCGGAGCATTTCGCGTGTGATCCGCATCGCCGTCTGACCGGCGTGGTCGACGCTTTGGATCGCGTTCCCGGGCAGTTCCAGGCCCCAGACGGCCTTGATCGCGTCCGTCGTCGCCTGCCCCATGAGCGGGTCGCTGGTCATGAAGAGCGTCTTGTCGACGTCGAAGAGAACCAAGAACACATGGCTACACTAAGGGCAACATACGGGGGCGATCAGGTTTCGACGTGGTCGATTCTCCGGTTGAGCTGCAAGCCGAGGTCCCCGGTCGGCCTCGCTAAACAACCGGGATCAACAGTAAGTGCGAAGAACGAAAACGCACTCGCTCTCGCTGCCTAAACCACAGTGAGGCGCATCGCTCCGAGCTCGGCCCGTGGCTCGGGTAGCGGTGTCAGAAAACGGGCTCGGCGCCGAGGGAGAGCCAATCGCCCGAAGCGCGACACAAAAGGATGGCTAGCCCGGCGGTTGGTCGGCTGCCAACCGGCCGGCGGGCGAATCTCAACGGCAGCCTAAGCTTGTAGACGTTCAGCCGGTGCGACAGCGGACGCGGGTTCGATTCCCGCCGCCTCCACTCCCGAGCGAAGT
>JBKPQP010000164.1:0-7057 GCA_046734155.1 Actinomycetota bacterium
TACGGCAGCAGCGAGACCGACCGCTCCGTCGTCCCGTCTCTCGGCAGCCCCTCGAAGCCCGACCAGGCGTCACAACTGACTGACGCGGTTCGGCTCGCCTACTGCCAGCCGGCTGTCGGAGCGTTCTTCAACTTCCTGCTCGCCGACGAGCCCAGCCTGCGCGGCTGGCAGTCCGGCGTCCTGTTCAGCGACTGGACGCCGAAGCCTTCGTACCAGGCCTTCAAGCGGGTGATCGCGGAGGTCAAGTCGCACCGCGTCAACTGCGCGAAGCTCAAGGTACGAATCAAGAAGCTCGGCGGCTGAGTCGCAGCTACCCTCGGGCTGGTGCTGCCGAGGCTCTTGGCGATCGCGCTCGCCCTCCTGCTTCCGAGCGCGGCCGCAAGCCGTGGCGCGGCGCGTGAGCTTCTCCCCGACCTCGTCACCCGGACGCCCGGGAAGGTCTACCTCCAGATCACGCCGCGCGGGAGGCACTTCGTGCGCTTCTCGAACGAGGTCCTGAACGTCGGCGCCGGCCCGCTCGAGCTGCGGCCTCTCGTGGGCGACTGCAACCACAACGGCGACCCCGCCGACGACCGTGCGTCGTGGCAGCGGATCTACCGCGACGGGAATGGAGACGGTCGGTTCACCCGCGGCGTCGACGCGGGCTTCCGCGCGCGGAGCGCGGGCTGCACGCGCTACCACCCGGCCCACAGGCACTGGCACTTCGACGCCCTCGCCGAGTACGCCGTTCGCCCGGTCTTCTCCGCCGGCCCGCTCCTCGCCGGAGGCAAGAAGACCAGCTCGTGCGTGCTCGACACGCGGCGCCGACTGCCGAAGGCGCCCGGCTCGCCGCGCCGGAAGTACTACGGCGGCTGCCGGCGCGACTCGGTCGGCGGCATCTCGATCGGGTGGGGCGACCTCTACGGCGCGCGGCTCAGCGGCCAGGAGCTCGACGTCACCTCGCTCACTGAGGGCGCGTACTGCCTCGTCTCACGCGCCGACCCGGAGAACCGGCTGCAGGAGTCGAACGAGCGCAACAACGTCCGCACGACGCGCATCGAGCTGAGCAGCGAGCGGGTCGACTGGCAGCCTCACCGGGCCTGCTGAACCGCAGGCCGCGACACGCGGTGCGCGACCGCCGCCGCCTCGCGCCGGTCCGGCACGTCGAGCTTGGCCAGGATGTGCGAGACGTGCACGCTCGCCGTCTTGACGCTGATGACGAGCGCCGCGGCGATCTCGCGGTTCGTGTAGCCGCGGGCGACGAGGGCCAGGACCTCCGCCTCGCGCGGAGTCAGGCCGAGAAGCTCCTCGAGGTCCTGCCCGTCATGTGAAGCGGCATCCGGCGGCTCAAGGTCGAGCCGCGCGCGTTGAGCGAGCAGCTCGAGCTCCCGAGCAAGCGGCGTTGCGCCGATCACTGTGGCCACGGCGTACGCCTTGCGGGCCGGCGCGCTTGCTTCCGTGCGACGCGCCCCGCTCGCGACGAGGGCTTCGGCTTCGCGCCAGCGGCAGTACGCGGCGACCGCGGGTCGCTCGAGCCGATCCCAAGCCGCTGCGGCCTCCGACCACGACTCGGGCTGCGCGACGCCGCGCGCCCGCGAATACTCGGCCTCGGCCAGTGCGAGCCAGCTCTCGGCGCCCGGCGTGATCGCCGAAGCCTCCGCGGCAGCGCGGCGAGCGATGGTGACGAGCTCCTGCGCTCGGATGAGCCAGTTGCAAACGGCGTCGTCGTCGCGGCGAGCACGCGCGAGAGCCGCCAACTCCGCCTGGGCACGCAGCCCCTGCGCGCACAGTTGAACGGGGATCTGCAAAGACTCGCACTGCCGCGCCCGAACCAACCCGTCCTGGATGGCCGTGTCGGCGTCCGTCCAACGGTGCTGCCATAGGGCGAGGTCTGCGCGGAAAGCGTCGTGGAGACCCACGACGCGGTACTCGTGGAGGGTGGCGCCCGCTGCGTCGAGGTGCGCCTGCGCGGCATCGAAGTCACCGCGTCCAATCTCGACGAGGGCGCGGATCGTGAGGAGCCCGTCCAGGAAGCTCGACGTGGTGTGGCGGAGCGCTGCGGCGCTGAGCCTCTCGGCCTCGTCCCAGTCGCCGATCGCGAACAGCGCCTCGGTCAGGTCTGCGACAAGCAGGGTGCTGATGATCCCGTGCCGGCGCATTGACGCGAGCCCTGCCCGCCCCACCTCCGCCGACTCTCGGTTCCGCTCGAGTACCGTCAGCGTGCTCGTGGAATTGATGTACACGCGTTCCAGGCCGACGAGATCGCTGATCTCCTCGGCAACCTGCAAGGCCTGGCGAAGATAGGCGAGACCCTCTTCAGCGTGGCCGAGATGGGCGAGGTCGACGCCGACCACGGTGAGCGCTCGGACCTCTGCCTCGCGTGCGCCGATATCTCGAGCGAGCGCGAGCGCCTGCTCGCTGATCCGCATCGACTCCGTATAGCGCCAGGCCATCATCAATCCCCCCGCGAGTGACCCCAGCGCATATGCGCGCTCCGACGAGGGCGGCTCCGCCGGCACGAGGTCGACCGCGCGCTCCACCGCGGCGAGTCCAGCCTCGTTGCTGCCGATCGCGTAGAGATACTCGGCGAGGCGGACATGGAGGAGCGCCGCACGGTGCGGGTCGTTCTCGCCGATGAGCTCGATCGCTCGACGGCCGAGCTCCACCGCCCGTGCAGCGGCATCGACCTGGCCGGCGAGCTCGGCCGTCCAAGTGGTGAGTCCGGCGAGGTCGAGCCCCGCGAGTTCGGCCGCGTCTGGCGCCGCGGGCCAAAGTGAGAGCGCGCGCTCCAGGTGTGCGTAAGCCTCCGCGAGGCCGAAGACCGCCTCCGCCTGGCGCGCCGCCTCGACCGACGCGGCGAGCGCCTCCGCTGTGCGACCTGCGGCCGCCCAGTGGGGCGCGAGTTCTGCAGCTGTCGCCGCCTCGCCCCGCGCCAGCTCCCCCGCAAGCCGCGCGTGCAGCTCCTGGCGCTCGCCCGGCAGGATCGTCGCGTAGACCGCCTCCGCGAGGAGTGCGTGCCGGAAGCGGACGCTTTCTGTTCCCGGCTCGGCTGCGAGGACGCCTTGAGCGACCGCTTCCCGCAGCGACTCGCGCACCTGCGGCTCTGGCAAATCTGCCGCCGCGCAGAGAAGCGAGTACTCGACGTCGCGTCCGGCTGCGGCCGCCACACGCAGGAGGCCCTCCGTCGTTTCATCCAGGCCGGCCACTCGCTGCAGCAGCACGTCGCGCAAGCGCTGCGGGAGTTCCACGCCCCGTTCTTCGCTCGCTGCGAGCAGCTCTTCTGCGTAGAACGGGTTGCCCTCGGAGCGAGCGGCGATCGCGTCGGTTAGCGCCGCCGGCAGCGGATCGTCGACCTGAGCCGCGAGCAGCTCTGCAAGCTCCTGGCGCGGCAGCGGCCCGAGCTCGAGCGCGAGCGCGGAGCCGGAGCGCCGGACCCCGTCGGCAAGCCGGCGCACTCGCGGGGCAGATGCGGGCTCGTCCGCGCGATAGGTCGCAAGCAACAGCATCGGGAGGTCCTCGACGTTGTGCGCGAGGAAGACGACGAGATCGAGCGTCGAGGTATCGGCCCAGTGCAGATCCTCGAGCACGAGGAGCACGGGCTGAGAAGCCGCGCGCTCGGCGAGCAGCGCCAGAGTCTCCTCGAACACCTGCAGCTGCGTCGCGGGCGTCTGCCCGTCGACCTGCCAGGGTTTCCCCAGTGGGCGCAAGGCCTCGACGAGCGGCTGAAACGGCAGCTCCGTGCCAACGAGATCGATGGAGCGGCCGAGGTAGACGTCGAAACCGGCGTCGCGGGCGCGGCTCGCGACCTCAGCGGCGAGCCGGGTCTTGCCGATGCCCGCCTCGCCGGCGACGAGCACGGTCCCGCCCCTTCCCACCTGAGCCGCATCGAGCACGCGCTCGAGCTCGCCTAGCTCGCGTGCGCGCCCGACGAACACGTCGGTCGCGCGAGTCTCCATTCCGGCCAGTATCGCGCAAGAACCCCAGGCGTAATGAGCCGGCCCACTGAAGATAGGTACGCAGTGGGCGAGAGATAAGGCCCTCTGCCCGATGTGCTCCCGCTCCTCCGTGGCGAGGATCGAGTCGATCCGGCGATGGCGCAACGGTTGCGACAGCTGACGTGGAGCCTGCCCTCTGGGCAGAACCTCGCGAAGGCAATGGGCGTGAAGAAGCTGACGCCCGGCGAGCTGAGGGACTTGAAGTCGTACAGCTTCGAGAAGAGCACGCCGGGTCGACCCCGTGTCCAGGCACGCCTCCGCCAACCCCGACCGCGCATGAGAAGCCAGAGACCCCGAAGGAGGTCCATGATGACGCGCAAACCTACGACCAAGTACTTGATCGCGCTGGTCGCGACGCTCGTGTTCGTCGGCCTCGCGCCCGCCACCGGTGCTTCAGCAGTCGGGCGGCAATGCAATTTCCCCGCCCGCATCGATCTCCCGAACGGGTCCTTCCCGGAGGGAATCGAGAGCGGGCGCGGCACGTCGTTCTTCGTCGGCTCGATGACGGACGGAACGATCTGGCGGGGCGACTTCCGAACCGGGTCGTTGTCGGTGCTCGCGCCCGGTGAGCCGGGCCTGGCGTCCGCCGGCATCGCCTACGAGGCGCGCCACAACCGAATCTGGGTCGCGGGCGTCGGGCCGATGCTTGTCGGTCGGGGAGACGTCCGCGTGTACGACGCATCGACCGGCGCGCTGCTCGCGACGTACCAGGTGCCCGGGGTCGCGCTGATGAACGACGTCGCGGTGACCCGGGACGCGGTTTACGTCACCGATTCGGGCTTCCCGCAGCTGGTCGTAATCCCCCTTGGACGGCACGGATCGCTCCCGCCGCCCTCGACCGCGACGACCCTGCAGCTCGGCGGCGACTTCGTCCAGACACCGGGCTTCAACCTGAACGGCATCATCGCCAACAACGGTGCCCTCCTCGTGGACCAGTCCTCGACCGGCGAGCTATTCCGGGTCGACCCATCGACGGGTGTCGCCGACGAGCTCGACCTCGGCGGTGCCAGCCTCGGGTACACGGACGGGCTCGAGCTGGTCGGACACAAGCTCTACATCGTGCGCCCGTTCGAAAACCGGGTCACTCTGGTCTCGCTCGGAGCGGACATGACCCGAGGCGTCGTGCTCGGCGACCTGACCGACCCGAGCCTCGACATCCCCTCCACGGCCACTGTGGCTGCAGGCCGGCTGTGGGCCGTCAACCTGCGTTTTACGACGCCGCCCGAGCCGACCACGCCTTACTGGATCACGCAGCTGCCGCTCCGCCCCTGAGCAACCGATGACATCATCGGTGCGCCTCCGTCTGAACGACAGACGACGACAGGAGGGACCGAGATGCGCAAGGTGATCGTGAACGAGTTCCTGGGCCTCGACGGAGGCGCGCAGGCGCCCGGTGGAGCCGAGGAGGACACCGACGGCGGCTTCGTCAACGGCGGCTGGCACATGCAGTACATGGACGACGAGCCCACGCAGCAGTGGGTCATGAAGAGCATCGCCGAGGCCGGCGGCTTCCTGCTCGGGCGGCGGACCTACGAGATCTTCGCCGCGTTCTGGCCGAACGCGCCCGAGGAGGAGCAGGTGGTGGCGGAGCCGCTGAACAGCAAGCCCAAGTACGTCGTCTCGACGACGCTGACCGCGCCGCTCGAGTGGGAGAACTCGACGTTGCTCGAGGGCGAGATGGCCGACGCGGTGGCCTCGCTAAAGCAGGAGGACGGCGGCGACCTCCATGTGATCGGCAGCACGCAGCTGGTGCGGTCGCTGATCGAGCACGGCCTCGTGGACGAGCTCCGGCTGATGATCGACCCCGTTGCCGTCGGCGGCGGCAAGCGCATCTTCCCCGACGACGGCGGGCTCAGGTCGTGGCGCCTCGTCGACGGCCAGATCACGGGCTTGGGCGCGATCCTCGCGACGTACGCGCCGGCGTGAGCACGCTGGTCTACACGGCGCTCGCGTCGCTCGACGGGTACGTCGAGGACGCTGATGGCAGGTTCGACTGGGCGGCGCCGGACGAGGAGGTGCACGCGTTCGTGAACGACCTCGAGCGGCCGGTCGCGACCCACCTCTACGGGCGCCGCCTGTACGAGACGATGGCCTACTGGGAGAGCCCGGCCAACACCGCCGGCGAGCCGGCGGCAGTCCAGGAGTACGGCGAGATCTGGCGAGCCGCGGACAAGGTCGTCTACTCCAGGACGCTGGAGACGGTGTCCACAGCTAGGACGAGCATCGAGCGCGAGTTCGACCCCGCGGCGGTGAGGCGGTTGAAGGAGACCGTGTCCGGTGGCCTCAGCATCGGCGGCGCCGAGCTCGCGGCGCACGCGATCAGGGCCGGGCTGGTCGACGAGTACCACCTGTTCCTGGCCCCGGTCGTGGTGGGAGCCGGGAAGCGCGCCCTCCCCGAAGCTCGTCTGAACCTCGAGCTGCTCGACGAACGCCGCTTCGGCAACGGCACGGTCTACCTCCGCTACGGCGCCGCGAGCTGAGCTAGCCGAGCGGCGCGAACAGCGCGACCGTGTTCCCCTCGGGATCGAGCAGGTAGGCGAAGCGCTGTCCCCAGAAGGCATCCCAGGGCTCCTTCTTGCCCTGGAACCCGGCGTCGACGACGCGCGCATACGCCGCGTCGACCTCGGCGGGGTCCTCACAGCGGAAGGCCAGCACGACCCTCTGGCGAACCGGGCTCGGCAGGTCGGGCTCGATCGGCCTGATCAGCTCCTCGGTGTCCCACATCAGGGTCACCTCGCCGCGGATCGGGGCTTCCACGTGGTCCTCGTCGGGATCCGGGACGTCGACGCCGATCAGGCCGTAGAAGCGGAGCGACTCGGCCAGATTCGAGGTCGTGATCCCGATCGCCTCGAGCTCGGCCACGCGGGGACGATACTGTCCGCCGCCGACTCTCGTCGGGCGAGGCGTGGAGCCTGCGCAGCCGCCCACGGCCTTTCCGGGCCACCATTCGGCCCCCTTTCGTCGCTTGGGTTGCTGGCCAAGCGACTTCCGGAGGCGCACGGGGCGCGCTTTGGACAGCCGGTGGTTGTCGGCCCTACACCTAGATGAAGCCGGTCACGGCCGGGATTCTAGGACGACGTGGC
>JBKPQP010000165.1:0-4644 GCA_046734155.1 Actinomycetota bacterium
GAAGCTGCGGGTCGCCGTCCTCGAGCTCCCCTTCGCCCGCGACTCCTGGCTCGTGATCTCGCCCGCCGGGATCGCCGGCCCCTTCCACCTTCCGCAGAGCCATCGCGCGTGGCGGCCGATCGCGACAGCCGAGAGCTACGCAGAGACGACGCGCTGCAACCGCTACGCCTACCGCTTCGGGGGACTCGAGCTCGCGCGCGCCGACGGCAGCTGGCGCACGATGCGGCGCGCCTCCACGCTGCTCGATCCCGGCTGGCGCCTCCGGCGCCACGGCGCCTCGGCGTTCAGCGCCACCGCCGCCTGAACGGGGCTACACTTCCCGAGGCCGCATCGCCTCGTTGCGGGGTCGTCTAACGGTAGGACGCTCGGCTCTGGACCGAGTAGTCTAGGTTCGAATCCTAGCCCCGCAGCCTCACGAACCCGCTGCAAAACGGCGGGTTCTTTCGTTCTCTCGGGCGAGGGTACGGCTCGATGTCGCCCGTTCGCCGCTACACTGGGCCTCCGCCGGGCGCATTCGTCTAGTGGCCTAGGACACCGCCCTCTCACGGCGGCGGCACGGGTTCGAATCCCGTATGCGCCTTTCCTTGCTACATGGTTAGCCGGTCTTGGCTCAACCATGCGTGTCCCCTGTGACAGCAGTGCCACGAAAGCTCGCGCGGTGCCTACCCCGGTGCCTACCTCGAATCTTGCTCGTGCTGGCAACGCGATAAGCTGATTCTGCCGTCCGGCCCCAGGCGGATAGGAGGATCGGATGGCAGGGTTTCTGTTCAGGCTCGAGACGGTGGACGGCTCGCCCGCCTCGCCGTCGACGCTCGAGGCGAGCGTCCCAAACTGGCGGGTGGGCATGGTGATCTCGCTCGGGGGCCGGCAGCTGCTCGTGATCGGCAAGCGAGACGACGACGCCGACCAGCCGCCGGTGCTGATCGTGGAGGACGCGGCCGGATGAGCCACTAGGCAAGCGCCGGTGCGTTTCGTAGGTTCCACGTGGGCCGGGAGGCGATACGGCTGCTTCCCGGCCCGTCGAACCTAGGAGCGGCGAATGCACATCGACGGTGTCGCGATCATCCCCCGCTGCGCCGAGTGCGAGGCGCACTGGCCGCCGGCCGACGATGCACGCTGGCAAGCGTGGCTGACCGACGACGAGCCGTCCGAGCTCGTCTTCTACTGCCCCGCCTGCGCCGGACGCGAGTTCGGCGGCGCCTGAGGATCACTCAAGCGACCCGGTGCCCATGCCGCGCTATCCGGCGCCGGCTCACCGCGGAGCTCGACCAATTGCCTCAGCTCGGCCAGGAAGCGGGCGCAGTCGTTTCGCAGGTCGTCAGAGACGAACTCGCCTGGAAGCTCGCGCTCTGGCGAAAGGCGATCCGGCCGCATGGCTCGGTCCAACATTCATCCCCACCTCGCTGTGGAAAAGCTGTGGAAAACTTCGGTTGTAGAACCGCAGACGCACGCTGGGCTTCGAGCGGGCGGTCCGGCGACTTTACGACGCTCGGCCCGGAGTGCAGTCACTCGAACGGGGGACGTGCGGAAAAAACCTCGGAAAGAGCGCGAACTTTGCAGCCCATCCCAAACGTCTATCTCCGTCTCCCCGTTCGTACAGCGCCGCCGTGTGTTTGAGGCGCTGAGCTAAGTGGGGTGGTCGGCTCTGCGGCGCTGACCGCCCCGCCACGAACGTGTCCAAAACTGCTCCCGTGGCTCGAGGGACGAAGTTCGGCCGTAGTGGGCCGGGCGGCCAGCCGAACGCCCACACGCGGTCGCTACCGTGCGGACACCATGCTCTACGAAGTGCTGATCCTCTCGGACGGCGGCGAAAGGTTCACGATCGAGCGCGACGCGCCCCTCGCTGCCGGCGACAGCTTCCCGTACGAATCTGAGTTCTACCGGGTACTTGCCATCGAGTCCGGTCACGGCCCTTTCGCTGGTGTCATCGAAGCCGAGCAATTAAGTAGCTCGGCGTCAGGCGAGGCCGCGCCGGCCTGACCGGCCGGGCGGCGAGCCCAACGCCCTTGCGCGAGGGTGCTTACGCTGCGCGACCCGGCCGGGCTCAGGCTACGCCGCTTTCCCTCCGCCGCCTAGTCGCTCTTCTCACCACAACGGCTCACCCAAGCCATTTCGACGCGCTTTCTACTGCGTTCTTCTACTGGCGGGCTGCGCGGATGATCTTGAAGACCTGGTTCTCGGAGAGGCCGGCGTTCTTGGCGATCAGCTTCGGAGACTCGCCCTGGCGGTGGAGCTCCACGATCAGCGCATCACGTTCCTCGAGCGCCTGGGAAGCCCGCTCCTGCGCCTGCTTGGCCCGTCGCGCGGCCCGTACCAGTCGGTCATCGTCGCGCCTTCGTTGGGCGCCGTCATCCCTTGCATTCTTGCCGCGCAGCTGTCACATAGTTGCCTCGTGCTCGAGGGCGTAAAGCGAATGCTCGGCCGCTGGTTCGGTGGAGAGAAGCGCGACGATGCTGACGGCGAGGCGACTGCAGCGACGCAGCCACCGAGCCCTGCTGAAGAGGGCGCGGGCATCCGACACGGCCAGGCACCCGCTAACTACGTGCCGCCCGTTGACGAAGGCCGTCCGCCGCACTAGACGCTGAGGACGGGCTGCGGAGCGGAGGTTCCGGGGCCGGGCAGCGAGCCGAACGCCGTGGGCATCTTCCGCGCGCCGCGGCTCAAGAAGACGGCGGTCGCTTCAGCGCGCGAAGCGCTGCGAACCGAGCAGACCGCGCCGCTGCTAGCTGAACATGCCGATCTGACCGGCCTGGTCGGAATGACCTGGCTTCAGCTCCTCGGCCTCTTCTTGTTGCTCCGCGCGTTCCTGCGTCATCCGCTCACTCGCGCCGCTGTCGTCGAAGAGCGAACGGAGCTTCTCCCAGAGCTTCCGAATCATGCGCCGAATGATATGCGTCAGGCTCGCGCGGCACGCGTCGCGCTGCAACGCAACCCGGCCCCAGCTCACGCTACGCCTTGCTCTCTTCGTCGCCTAGTGGCCGTTTCGGCCATGGCCCGAAGCGTCTGCACCGCTTGCTGGAAGCTTCCTCCGGGCAGGGCCGCGAGACAGGACGCGGCGAGCGCCGCCTCCTCGATCGACAGGTCAGGATGCTCCTCGAGCGGGCGCTGGAGCCAGCGGGCCGCCACGCGCGGGTACCGGCTCGAATCCTTCCGGGCGATCAGCATCGTCAGCTCGAGCGCGTCGAGCAGGCTCAGCTGCGGGAGCTCGCGGGCTGCGGCCACGGCCGCGATCACATTCCTGCGCTGGAGCGCCTTCTGGAAGATCCCGTATGAGCGGCCCTGCGAGGTCGACGTGCCTCCATCCCAGGGCCGGACGGCCTCTCGAGTCTAGACTGTCCCGTTCGGCCACTAGGCAGCGTTCGCGTCGTCGCCTAGTGTCGAAATGACCCGAGTTGGTCAGTCCCTCGCCCGACCAACCAGCGTCTTAGCGAATGCCAGGGCGGTAAAACGATCAATAAACCCCTGTTGGGCGCAATCGCCCCGGCGCAGTTGTGATGCACGGGCTCACCTTCATCCAATGCTGTGTGGTTTGCCGGCGACCGTGGCTCGCGTGCGACGAGCGCTGGCGTGCGTACCACGTCGGCGACGACCCCGCTGAGCCGGCCGAGCTCGTCTTCTACTGCCCTCGACGCCGCTTCCGAGTTCGACGGTGCCTGACCTTCACCGACCGACGACGAACGCCATTAGGTGGCAGCCGCCCAGCGCTTCTCCGAGCATCCGCCGCTGCCAGGGCTCGAGCTTGAGCGGCTGACCTTCCCAGCGATCCTCGGACTGGATCAGGTGCTCGCGGGCGAACTTGGAGAAGTGCCGAACCTCGGAGCCGGCCGCATACGTGCGCCGCGCCTCAGAGCGTTGGGCCATTACTTCACCAGACCGGCGATCGGGAGTACCGTGGAAGGTCTGCGGCCAAGGCGAGGTCGACGCGCGCCCCTTTCATCCCCTGGGCGCAAGTGTCCGCGTGTGCCGGGAATTCCCCCTCTGGCACACAGCCTTGGCCGCTGGACGGCCACTAGACAGCGGCGTTCGGAGGTACAAGAGTGTCCACTTGTGGCTCCGATGGGGCGGGAGCCACATTTCGCGGCGGGGCCGGTGTATGGGGAAGACACCGGCTCCTTGCCGCCACTTACCTCACCGCTCGCAGCTTGGCCGCCGGAGCGCGAGTGACGAGTTTGCCGCGCACGGTCGTATAGTCAGGTGCCGCCTCGGCGTGTACGACGAGCTGAAGGGAGAAGCAGGCATGGCTGACCGCAGATACGGGGGGATCACGCTCGGTGGAATCATCGTGATCGTCGGCGTCGTTCTGATAATCGTCTGGAGCTTCTGGATCGGGTTAGCCGTCGCTCTCATCGGCCTCATCGCGTTTGGCGGATTCGCCCGGGGAAAGTGGTATTGAGAGTCTTCGGCAGAGACACCGCGCCTCCTAACGGCACGAAGCTTCGCCGCTGGTGAGGGTGTGACAACCGCGGAGGGATTCGGGCCGCGGGTGGCGCTTGCGGATCGCCGCGCCGGGTGGGCCGAACTAGCTGCCGCCGCGAGCGCCGAGCTCGTGGGCGACCTCGAACGTCTCGACTGAGAGCACCGAGCCGTCGACGGCCTCCGCCGCCTGGCGACGGGCGCGCCCCGCCACCGGTTCGCTGTTCTCCA
>JBKPQP010000166.1:0-6155 GCA_046734155.1 Actinomycetota bacterium
GAAACCGCTACGGCAAGCGTGAGTGCGGCGAAATGACGAACCCTCAACAGCTCCCCTCGGTGACCTACTCCACAAGTCACCTACGCAAAAGGGGGATTTCCGGTTTTCAAGGCAGGAACGTCCGAGGCCGCGCCTAACCTCGACCCGTGAAAGTTCTCGGCATCGATCCGGGCACGGCTGCATGCGGGTACGGCATCGTCCAAGAAAAAGGCGGGCGGGTGCGGGCCATCGACTACGGGTGGTGGAAGACCCCCGCGTCCGACCGTCCCGAGGCGCGCCTGAAGACGATTTTCGACGCGGTCACGACACTCATCGACCAGGCAGCTCCGGATGCCGTCGCGCTCGAGGAGTCCTTCGTCGGCGTCGACGCCCGCACCGCGCTCTCCGTCGGACAGGCCCGAGGCGCCGTACTCGTCGCCTCCGCGCTCGCCGGGGTGGAGTGCGCTGAGTACTCGCCGTCGCGCGTCAAGCAGGCGGTGTGCGGCTACGGTCGCGCCGAGAAGGCACAGGTGCAGCGGATGGTGCAGGCGATCCTCCGCCTCGAGGCTCCGCCGGAGCCGAGCCATGCCGCCGACGCGCTCGCGGTCGGGATCTGCCACGCGCTGGCGCCGCCGCTGCTGAAAGCAGTCTCCGCGTGATCGCCCGCCTGACAGGGATCCCCGTCGCGCGGACCGCGGACGGGCTCGTGCTCGACGTCAACGGCGTCGGGTATCTGCTGCGCGTCTCGGAGCGTGCGGGCCGCAAGGCGAAGGAGGGGCGCGACGTCTCGTTCGACACGTACCTCCACGTGCGCGAAGACGCGCTCCAGCTGTACGGGTTCGCCGACCCGGCCGAGCGCCAGCTCTTCGAGCAGCTCCTGTCCGTGTCCGGCGTGGGCCCGAAGGTGGCGCTGCTGATCGTCTCCGGCTCGACGCCGGCCGAGCTGCGGCGCTCGATCGTCATGGGCGACACGACGCGCTTCCTCGCAATCCCTGGCGTGGGGAAGAAGACCGCCGAGCGGGTCGTCCTCGAGCTCAAGGAGAAGCTCGGACTCGAGCAGGTCGTGCCCGAGGGCGCGCCGGACCTCGTCGCGCGTGACGCGCTCGTAGAGCTCGGCTACTCGGCCGTCGAGGCCGAACGCGCGCTGGCCGGGACCGATCCGGAGGCTCCGCCCGAGGAGCGCGTCCGCCAAGCGCTGAAGGCCGCGTGACCGAGCAGTTCCTCGCTCCTGCGCTCCGGCCGGACGAGGACGAGCTCGAGCGCTCGCTGCGGCCGCGGAACCTCGACGACTTCGTCGGTCAGGAGCGCGTCAAGGAGCAGCTGGACATCGCGCTCAAGGCGGCGCGGGCGCGCGAGGAGCCGCTCGACCATGTCCTGCTCGTCGGCCCGCCCGGCCTCGGGAAGACGAGCCTCGCGTACATCGTCCGCGAGGAGCTCCGCGTGGGCATCCGCTGCGTCGCCGGGCCGGCGCTCGAGCGGAAGGGCGACATGGCGTCGATCCTGACCGCGCTCGAGCCGCGCGACGTCCTTTTTATCGACGAGATCCACCGGCTGTCGAGCTCGGTCGAGGAGGTGCTCTACCCGGCCCTCGAGGACTTCCGGCTCGACATCGTCGTCGGGCAGGGTCATGCGGCGCGGACGCTCACGCTCGAGGTGCCGCCGTTCACGCTCGTCGGCGCGACGACCCGCACCGGGTTGCTGACGACTCCTCTGCGCGATCGATTCGGGATGACGTTCCGGCTCGAATACTACGAGGCCGAAGAGCTGGCGTTCATCGTGCGCCGCTCGGCCGGGATTCTCGGCGTCGAGATCGAGGCTGCGGCGGCCGAGGAGATCGCCTCGCGCTCGCGCGGGACGCCTCGCGTGGCGAACAGGATCCTGCGGCGCGTGCGCGACGTAGCGGAGGTCCGGCATCAGGGCGTCGTCACGGCGGAGGTGGCCGCAGAGGCACTGGAGCTGCTCGAGGTGGACGGCCACGGCCTCGAGCGCACCGACCGGGCGCTCCTGCACGCGATCGTCGAGCGCTTCGACGGCGGACCGGTCGGCCTCTCCACGCTGGCCGTGGCCCTCGGCGAGGAGCCGGACACGATCGAAGACGTCTATGAGCCGTACCTGCTCCAGCTCGGGTTCATCCAGCGCACGCCGCGCGGCCGGATCGTGACGAAGCTCGGACGCGCGCACGTGGGCGCTGCGAGGGCGGGGGCGGCGGAAGCGCTCTTCTAGACGGCCTGGGCGTGCGGATTGTGGAGAAGGCCGAGCGCGCGGTCGACCACTGCGACGACGTCGCCCAGGTTCCGCTCCGGCGCGTCGTTCCAGGGATTGATCGCAAGCGTTCCGGTCGCGCGGCTGAGGACGTCGGTCGCCTCGGCCAGGGGGCGCGCCTCTGCGGAGTGCGCGACGAAGTCCACGTCGAGCCGGTCGTCGTGCCGGTGCCAGCTGGCCAAGAGGGCGCCCACGAGCGACCAGGAAGCAGCCTTGTCGCTCCACGCGTTGACTACGTGCCCCCTCACGTCTCGCGCCTGGGCGCCCTTCGACCAACCCCTGAGGAGGAGGCCGCGAGCCTCCATCAGCATTGCCGCAGCCGTATCGCCGGCTGCCAGTGACAATAGTCCCTCCTAGTTCGAGGGTAGCGCGGATGTCCGAGTGAACGTTGAGCAGTGTCTGTTTCGATTCGTGTGGCCGCGCAGAGTCTTCGCAGCGATCCCGGTTACGGTCGTTGAGCGGACGCCGAGCCGGGTCGTGGTCTGGGTCGCTCCGGAGACGCCGGTCCGTTGGCCTCGAGGCGCCCGGCTGCCAATCGCTGATCTCGCCAAGCAGCGCTGGCCCCACGAGGAGGCGCGGTGGTACGGCGGCCGGCTGATGATCGCCGAGGCCGGAGCATCGCATTCCGTGTACGTGACGTGGGGAAGGGACGGCGAATTCGTCGGCTGGTACGTGAATCTCGAGGAGCCGTGGCGCGAGAGCCCGTACGGCTTCGACACGACCGACCACCTACTCGACATCTGGATCGAGCCCGACCGCAGCTGGCGTTGGAAGGACGAGGACGACCTCGCAGAGGCGGTCGAGCTCGGGATCTTCACGGCGGAGAAGGCCGCCGAGATCAGAGCCGAGGGCGAGCGAGCGGTCGAGCGAATCGAGTCGTGGACGTCGCCGTTCGACGCGGGCTGGGAACGCTGGCGCCCGAACCCAGGTTGGCCGGTTCCCGAGCTACCCGATAACTGGGACCGGCACTGACCCTTAGCGCCGGAACTGCACCTCGTGCCAGGACGGCACCGGTGCGAGCTCGAGGAGCGCGCGGTCACCGCGCGGGTCGCGGTACGCGAACTCGCCCTCGTCGTCGTCCCAGTCGACCTCGAGCAACCCCTCCTTGACGCGGTGGTCGAGCCAGGCGCCGCGGAAGACGAGCTTGCGCAGCCAGTAGACGAGCGATTCGCCACGAATCAGTGACAATTGCTCCCAGTGGCGCATGAGGTAGCGCCCGAGCGAGCTGCGCGGCTCCTCGATCAGCCCGTCCGCCGCCAGCTCGACGAGATCCTGGGTCTCTTCCTCGTCGAGGTCGTTGTCCTCGACGAGCCCGAGCTTGACCGCGGCCGCCGTCACGCGCTGCTCGAAGTCTTCGGCGTTGAAGGCGAACCGGTAGCCGAGGAACTCGACCATGTAGTCCTCGCCCGACGAGTAATTCGCCTCGACCGTCACCGGTCTCAGGATAGTCATCGCCGTCCGACCGCCTCCGTACCGTGGCTCGGCCCATGGATTGGTCGGTGAAAACCTGCTCTCAGGACGCAGCGAGCGCTCTCGCCGGCGCGCTCGGTCTGAGCGAAACGACCGCCCGCGTGCTCGTTCGGAGGGGCTACGAAGAACCCGCCGAGGCGCGCGCGTTCCTCGAAGGTGCGCTGCCGGGCCACGATCCGTTCGTGCTCGGCGACATGGGCGCCGGCGTCGACGCGATCAGATCTGCGATCGCCGCCGGCAAGCGGATCTGCGTCCACGGCGACTACGACGCGGACGGCATCTGCGCGACCGCGCTCGCCGTGCTGATCCTGCGCGAGCTCCGCGCGGACGTCGTCTGGCACCTCCCGAGCCGCTTCGAAGAGGGCTACGGCGTCCAGCGCGAGACCCTCGCGCGCCTCGCCGACGAGGGCTGCGGGCTCGTGCTCACCGTCGACTGCGGCGTGACCGCGGTCGAGGAGATCGCCGAAGCGCGCGCGCGGGGGCTCGAGGTCGTCGTCACCGACCATCACCGGCCGGGCGAGACGCTGCCGGACTGCCCTCTCGTCGCCACCCGGCCGTCCGACTATCCGTTCCCCGAGCTCTGCGGGACTGGCGTCGTCTACAAGCTCGGCGAGGCGCTGCTCGGCCCCGGTCATGAAGCGCTGACCCGGCATCTCGACCTGGTCGCGCTCGCGACGATCTCCGACGTCGTCCCGCTCGTCGACGAGAACCGCGCGCTCGCGCTCGCCGGCCTCCGCTCGCTCGCCCGCACGCAGAAGCCCGGCCTCCAGGCGCTGATGAAGGTCGCCCGCGTCGACCCGGCCCGCGTCGACGAAGGCGCCGTCGGCTTCCGCCTCGCGCCGAGGATCAACGCGTCGGGCCGTCTCTCCCGTCCGGGCGCCGCGCTCGAGCTTCTGCTCACGGAGGACAAGGACGAGGCCGGCCGGCTTGCGCACCAGCTCGAGGAGCTGAACCGCGAGCGTCAGGGCGTCGAGGACCGGATCCTGCGCGAGGCGTTCAAGAAGATCGACGAGTGGCCAGCTGCGAAGCAACGCCGCCGCGGCTACGTGCTTGCGGACGAGACCTGGCACGAGGGCGTGATCGGCATCGTCGCGTCGCGGCTCGTCGAGCGCTTCCACCGCCCGGTGGTGCTGATCGCGGGAGCGGACGGAAACTGGAAGGGCTCCGGCCGCTCCACGGGCGCGTTCGACTTGCACGGCGGGCTGGCGGGGTGCTCCGAGCATCTCGAGCGGTTCGGCGGGCATCGCGCCGCCGCGGGCCTCTCGATCGACCCCGCTGAGATCGAGGCATTCGCGGAAGCGTTCGCAACGCGCGCAGACGCAGAGCTGACCGACGACGACCTGCGCCCGCGGACCGTCGTCGACGCCGTCGTCACCGGCCGGGAGCTCACGCTCGAGCTCTGCGAGGAGCTCCGCCGGCTGGCCCCATTCGGGCTCGCGAACCCGGGCGTCACGTTGCTCCTGCCGTCCTGCGAACTCGGAGGCCTGGCCGCCGTCGGCGACGGCAAGCATCTGCGCTTCCGGGTCCGCGACCGGGGCCGAGACGCGGGCAGCGCGATCGCCTTCGGCTTAGGCACACAACTCGACCGCTTCCGTGCCGTTGGCCGCTACGACGTCGTGTTCCGGCTCGAGGCGAACCAGTGGAACGGGACCGTCGCGCCGCAGCTGGTCGTGCGTCGCGTGCTCGACGCGCCGGAGCGCTACGAAAGCCTCCGCGACCGGCTCGCCGACGAATGGCGGAAACCGGCCGTGGAACGCGCGCCAGACGCGCAAGCGATCTTCGACGAGCTCGGCCTCGACGGCGAGACGGCGATCAGGAAGTCGCTGCTCGAGTCCGAGGCGTTCCGTGCGCTCCTCGAAGAGCCCGAGCTTGCCCGCGCCGCCTAACCCGATTTTCGCGCCAGGAACATTGCCCAGCCGAAAGCGTCCCGGCGTGCAAGGTACTTCCGCTTGTGCTCCTCGTACGCGGAGCGGATCTCTTCGTCGTCGTTCTCGGCGAGCCAGTCTTCAAGGGCGCGCCAGTGGAGCGACTCGTAGCGGTCCCAGTCCTCCGTCGAAGAGCTGATCAGCCCGATCAGCGAGATGCCGTGCCGCTCGACCTTGGCCCCGGTCTCGGACAGCGAGACGTAGCCCATCGTGTCCGTCCCGACCGGCGCAGCCCGTCGCCAGTACGGCTCACCGACGACTACGTGGCCTCCAGGCCGAACTGCGGGCACGAGCGCGGACAGCGTGCCGTCGAGGTCGTCCCAGACGAACGTCGCCCCGAGGCAGAGCGCGACGTCCCACGACTCGGGCTCGAGCGGAAATTCGCGCCCGTCGGCCTCGACCACGTCGATCAGCTCGGCCAGCCCGGCCTCCGCCACCCGTTCGCGCGCAGCCGCGACGAACTCCGGAGCCCGCTCGACTCCGGTGATCCTGCACCCGAACGACGACGCGAGAACCAGG
>JBKPQP010000167.1:0-3380 GCA_046734155.1 Actinomycetota bacterium
GAGGCAGACCTGCTCCTTTCCGCGGTGCTCGGCCGCCAGACGCTCGAGCAGCGAGTCCGCGTGCTCGGCGAAGCGCACTTCCAGCGGACCGTAGGTCAGGTCCTCCCCGGTCCCGTCGAAGACGAGCACCCCGCGCGCTCCCCTCGCGGCCACGAAGCTCGCGAGCTTGTCGGTCATCTCGCGCGAGTCCTCGAAGCCGCCCGCGTGCAGGAGGTTGAAGCCGTCGAAGAGATAGAACGTCGGCTCAGCCACGTTCTGTTTCCACCTCCCCTCGACACCCCGGGGGAACCTCCCGGTTCCCCCGGACCCCCTCCACGGGCCCGCTTCGCGGACAGGCGCTACGCGCCGGCTCACTCATTCCGCTGGCGACGCGCCTCGTACAGGAGCACCGCTGCCGCCACGCTGACGTTCAGCGACTCGACGGTGCCCTCGAGCGGGATCGACACGAGCTCGTCGCAGGTTCGGCGCACGAGCGGTCGCAGCCCGCGGCCCTCGGCGCCGAAAACGAACGCGGCGCCGCCCGAGAGGTCGGTCTCCCACATCGGCTTGCCCCCATCCCCCGCGGCGCCGTAGACCCAGAGGTCCGGCCCCTTCACTTCGCCGAGGTAGCGCGCGAGGTTCTGGACGACGGCGATCGGGACGTGTTCGACCGCGCCCGCTGACGAGCGGCAGACAGCGGGTGTGACCATCGCCGAGCCGTGAGCCGGGACGACGATTCCGGTCGCGCCGGCTCCTTCCGCGCTGCGGGCGACCGCGCCCAGGTTGCGGGGGTCCGTGACTCGATCGAGGCAGACGAGCAGGGGGCTCGGCTGCTGCGCGAGCTCGTACGCGTCCGCGTACCCGTACGGCGCGACCTTTGCGACGACGCCCTGGTGGTCTCGCGTGCCGGCCGCTTCGCTCAACTCTCGCTCGAGCTTGAGGTGAACGCGCGGCCCGCCGTTCTCGCTGAGCCACGGCTCCGCGGCGATCGCCCGCTCGGTCGCCCAGAGCTCGAATACCTCTCGCCGGCCGCGCAGCGCCTCTCGCACCGCGCGCCGCCCATACACCTGGTCGGCGGTCATCGCTTCGGGACGAGCCGGTAGCCGGAGTCGCCGGCCACGTCGCGAACCTCCCAGCCCCGTGCCTCGATCTCCTCGCGCAGCCGGTCGGCTTCGTCGAAGTCGCCACCTGCCCGCGCGGTCGCGCGCTGTTGTGCCAGCTCGTCCAGCTCGGTGGGCGCCTCCTGCTGCTCCGCGAGCGAGCCGAGCCCGAAGATGTCGAGGCCCCGACGGAGGAGATCGTGGTCCCGCCACTCGTGCATGACCGCCAGCGCGTCCGGCGTGTTGAAGTCGTCGTCCAGCGCCGCGACCAGCTCGTCCCAAGAGCCGCCCGGCTGCGACGGGTTCCGGAAGACCTCGCGGAATCGGTCGGCGCGCGCTTTTGCAGCCGCCAGCGTCTCGTCCGTGTACTCCATGGGCTTCCGCCAATGCGCACCCAGGAAGAGCATGAGCAGCGTCTCGCGCCCCCACTCGTCGAGCGCATCGCGCAGCGAGACGACGTTCCCGAGCGACTTCGACATCTTCTCGCCGCCGAACTGGAGCAGCCCGTTGTGCATCCAGAGCCGCGCGAACTCGCGGCCGGCGCCTCGCGACTGGGCGATCTCGTTCTCGTGGTGTGGAAAGACGAGGTCGAGCCCGCCGCCGTGGATCTCGAATACGGGCCCCAGGTGTTTCTCGGCCATCGCTGAGCACTCGATGTGCCAGCCCGGACGACCCGGCCCCCACGGCGAGTCCCACGACGTGTCCTCGTCCTCCTTGTGCGCCTTCCAGAGCGCGAAGTCACGGGGGTTCTCCTTGAGTGCAGTCTGCTCCTCCTCCTCGGAGGGATTGCGCACCGACTCTTCATCGAGCCGGCCCGAAAGCACGCCGTAGTCGGGGTAGCGCTCGACGCGGTAGTAGACGTCACCGCTGGCGGGATAGGCGAGGTCGCGCTCGACCAGCTCTTCGATCAACGCGACGATCTCGGGGATCGTCTCCGTCGCCTTCGGCTCGTGGTCGGGGCGGCCGAGCCCGAGGCCGCCCGTGTCCTCGATGTACCACTGCGAAGCGTTGGCCGCGAGTTGCGCGCTGTTTCCGGGCGCGGCCCAGTAGATCTTGTCGTTGATGTCCGTGATGTTCTCGACGAGGGTCACGTCATAGCCCTCGTGCTCGAGCCAGCGCTTGAGCCACATCGAGACGACGAACGGCCTCGCGTTGCCGATGTGGATCCGCTGGTAGACGGTCGGCCCGCAGAAGTACATGCGGATCGGCCCGGGCGGCGCGGGCAGCTCGTCGAGACTGCGGGTGGCCGTGTTATAGAGCCGCATCGACCCGCCTCAGGGTCTCTTCGCGGGGCAGCGCGGCGACGATCGCCCACAGCTCGGGGCCGCGCTCGCGGCCGGTCAGCGCGAGGCGCAGCGCTCGCAGATCGCCGCCGACGGCCTTCAGCTCTCGGACGACGTCCTTCGCCCCCGCTCCGTTCGCGTTCAGCTCCTTGAACCGCTCGAGGGTCGGGCGGGCGTCCTCGCCGAGCGAGACGGGTTCCGGCTCGAGCACCTGTCGCGCGTATTCGTGAGCCTCGTTGAGATCGCGTGCACCCCGAAGCGCGGGGACGACCTCGAGCGGCGCTTCGGCCGCGGCCGCCAGCTCATCGTCGCTCATGGCCGCGATCGCCTCGATCGCGAGACGGCGGATGCGCGGGAGGTCGTAGTGGACGTCGTGCTTCGGTAGGCCGAGCTCGTCCAGGTAGCGCCGCACCGCCTGTGCCGGGATGCCGGCGTCGCGCAGCGAGGCCACCGTGGAGCCGAACTCACGCTTCGAGAGCTTGCGCCCGTCCTCGCCGAGGATCAGGCCGTGATGGATGTACTCGGGCGGCTCGGCGCCGAGCGCGCGCGTGAGATCGCGATGGAGCTGCTCGTTCGGCCGGTGGTCGTTGCCGCGGATGACGTGCGTGATGCCGAAGTCGATGTCGTCGACGACGCTCGCGAGCTGATACGTGGCGGTTCCGTCCTCCCGCAGGAGCGTGATCTTCCCGAAGCGATCGCCTCCGAGCCGGGCCGCGGCCTCGCGGTAGGCGTCCTGCCGCTCGCTCTGGCGCACCGGCCCCTCGTCCCAGGCGACGGCGAGCCACTCGAGGTCGATGCGGATGGCGTCCTCGCCGCCCGGAATGTTCCTGGCCGCGTCGGTGTCGTCGATCCGCAGAAGGAACCAATCGCCGAAGTCGCGGTTCGCGACCGCGCTGAGGGCGTTGCCGACGTGGAGCGACCCCGTCGGGCTCGGTGCGAAGCGCACTCTCGTCATGGAGCCAGTCTAGAAGTCGAGCGAGTACCCGATGTCGAGCGGGTTCGGCGGGAACTCGACGAC
>JBKPQP010000168.1:0-3766 GCA_046734155.1 Actinomycetota bacterium
GGGCTGCTCGTCGCGCTGCCGTTCACGCTTGTGCGCAGCCTTTTCTCCAGGAAACGTTGGATCGAGGCCGAGGCGCGCTGGCCGTCGCCGATCCTCGTTCGCTGGCGCACGACGTCGGCCCGTGCGGAGAAGGCGGTCGGCGAGATCGCAGACGCGCTCTCGCGCGGCTACGACGTCAAGGTGAAGGACGCGGAGCTCGAGTCGATGACGGAGCCGTCGGGCTTTCGCGACCGCGACTCGTAGTCGCAGAAGTCACACTTTCGGCACGAAGGCGTCACACACACGTCACGCCTTCGTCGGCACGGTGGAGGCATGCGCTTTCTGCTCGTGCTTCTCGCCGCTGCGGCGTTCGCTGCGCCGGCCCGGGCGACTCTGGAAACCGTGGTACTCGCACCGGCCGACGACGTCTCGCTGCCGTTCCTCTGCAACTGGGGCTACGACTGGGAGGAGCGCTGCTACCGCGACGACCTCGACCGGCTGGAGCTCGGCGGGGCAGGAGACAAGGTGTGGCGCTCGGCGTTGCTGTTCCCGCTCGAGGGGCTGCCTGCGGGCGCAACGGTCGTGACCGCCGAGCTGTGGCTGACGTACGACGGGACGTGCACGGCGCCGCTGCGTCAGACGGTGCCGTGCGACGGCCGCGGCTTCTCGCTCGAAGCGCACCCGATCTACACGCCGAACTGGTACGCCCGCAGGGAGGTGGCATTCGGGCCGGCGGTCGCGTTCGCGGACCTCGAGCCTGGCGCAGGCCCGGAGTGGGTCGTCTGGGACATGACGGAGACGGTCGCCGACTGGTACTCAGGTGGCCTTGCAAACGACGGCGTGTTGCTGAAGCTCGCCGACGAGCAGGAGGACTACACGGTGGGCGGCCCCGCGCTCCCGAGCTGGACCTACGCCGACCCGGCGGTGCGCCCACGACTGGTGGTGTGGCTCATGACCTAGGGAACGAGCGTCCTTGCACGGCGAATGACGGCGGTATGCTCACTTTCCTGCCAGTGACCGGGAGGAGGAGCAGATGCTGAGCTTCGGCGTGACCGCCCTGCCGGACCCGCCCTACAGGCGCCTCGTCGAGGTGCTGCAGAACGGCGAGAAGAACGGCTTCGAGTACGGCTGGACCTACGACTCGCACATCCTCTGGCAGGAGAGCTACGCGCTCCTCCCCGTCGCCGCTGTGCAGACCGAGAAGATCAAGCTCGGCCACTGCGTCACGAACCCGGGCATCCGCGACCCGACCATCACCGCGAGCTGGTACGCGACGCTGCACGACATCTCGAACGGGCGCGCCGTGATGGGGATCGGCCGCGGCGACTCGTCACGCCGCGTGGTGGGGCTCAAGCCCGTGAGGGTGGCCGAGTTCGAGCGCCGCCTGGCGATGATCAAGGACCTGATGAACGGCCGCGAGGTCGAGTGGAACGACAAGGAGCTCAAGCTCGAGTGGGTCCGGGACGAGCTGCCTGATATTCCGATGTGGGTCGCCGGCTACGGACCGCGCGCGCTCGGCGTCGCGGGCCGCGTCGGCGACGGCGTGATCATCCAGCTCGCCGACCCGCAGATCATCCAGTGGATCATGGGTACCGCGCGGAAGGCCGCCGAGGAAGCGGGTCGTGACCCGGACGCGCTGAAGTGCATCGTCTGCGCCCCGAGCCACGTCTCGGACGACCTGGCGGAGGCCCGCGACCAGGTGCGCTGGTTCCCGGCGATGGTGTCTAACCACGTCATGGACCTGATCGAGCGCTACGGCGAGGACTCGGACGAGATTCCGAGCGCGCTCACCGACTTCGTCAAGGCGCGGAAGTTCTACGACTACAAGGATCACAGCCGCGTCGGGGCGGCGCACGGGGAGTTCGTCACCGACGAGATCTGCGACCGCTTCTGCGTGCTCGGCAACACCGAGCAAATCACCGAAAAGCTCCGCGAGCTCGACGGGATCGGCGTCGACCAGTTCGACATCTACCTGATGACCGAGCGCGCGGACGAGACGCTCGCCGCCTACGGCAGCGACGTCATCCCGCAGTTCACGACCGTCGTGGCCTGAGCTATCTGGCGCGCAACGTTCGGACGACCCGGCTCAACGGGACGAACACGACCGCGCCGGGCCGCCCTGGTGCGATCCGGTTGAACGCGTAGGCGAGCCCGGCCGGTTCGAGCTGCACGCCCTCGAGCTGCGGCGGAGTCGTGGCCAGGACGCGGTCGCGCCCGCTCTTGAGACGGCGAACGTGGACGACTCGCGCATACCCGCCGCCCGGGAACGGCGCCGCGTACGTCGCGAGCCCGGAGCTCACGTCCAGAGAGCGAGCGCCGTGGGCGACGCGCCAGGTCTTCAGGCGCCGCCCGGAGTGCGAGTTGTAGACCTCGAGCGTGTCGGCGGTGGTCAGGACGGCGAGGTAGTCGCCGCGCACCGCGATCTCGCCGGCGGCCTGCCCGGGCGCGACCGTGCGCAGAAGGGCGCCTCGCGTCGAGTACAGGCCGATCGAGCCGTCAGCACGGAGGACCGCCACCAGCCGGCCGTCGGTCGACTTCGCGAGCAGCGTCCCGCTTCCCTCGGCGAGGTCGCCGAGCCGTGCGCCGACCCTCTGTAGGCGCGCCCTGGTGACGGCGCCGTTGGTGTCGGTCGCCCAGTGGTCGACGCCGACGAAGCTCCCGCTGCCGACGAGCCCGCCGAGCCAATTGCCGGCCAGGATCCCGTCGACGCTGCCGGTCCGGAACGCGGAGGCGAGCACACGCTCATGCGTCCGCGCAACGGAGGTCACGTAGAGGTGATCGCCGCTCTCGGAGTTCCCACCCTGGTTCACGATCCAGGCCGCGCGGCCGCCGGCCAGCGCGAGCTCGTGCACCCCGGCGCCGGTGCTGGAGTTGTCGGCGCCGCACGTCTGCCGGCCGCTGACGCGCCTCGTGACGTTGCGGGCCACGTTCCAGACGTACACCTCGTTGCAGCGCGTCCGCGAGCCGTAGTTGCCGGCGACGTCGTAGGCGATGCGGGAGCCGTCCATCGCCAGCGACTCGACCAGGCCGGCGGTCCGCTTCTGCAGCGACGTCGGTCTCGACTTCGGCTTGGCAGCCGCGGCCCCCTCGAGCCCGACGAGGAACAGCGCGGAGAGCGCGATCACCGCGAGAGCCGCGGTTCGAGCGGACGGAAAGGTTTGCCTCATGTCGAGGGTTGTAACGGCGTTCGATGAAAATTCTGTTAGCCCTTCGTACGGACATCCGGCACGCTCCACGCACTCCGGGAGCGGGGAGTGGCCGTGTAGGCTCAGTCGCCGTGACCGCGCGAAGGCGGATCTTCCTTGCGGCGGCTGCGACGCTCGTGATGCTGCTCGCGGCCGTGGCCGCCGGATGCGGCTCCACCAAGGAGGCCTCCACCGGCACAGGCGGCACGACCTCCGCCTCGAGCTGCAACAAGTCCGACCTCCAGCTCGTCAACGCCGGCGTCCTGACGGTCGGCACCGACAACCCCGCCTTCCCGCCGTGGTTCGGGGGGACCCCGCACAAGCCGTGGCAGGTCAGCGACCCGCGGAGCGGCGAGGGCTACGAGAGCGCAGTCGCATACGCGGTCGCGAAGAAGCTCGGGTTCGCGAAGAGCGAGGTCAAGTGGATCCACGTCCCGTTCAACAACTCCTTCGCCCCGGGCCCGAAGTCGTTCGACTTCGACATCAACCAGATCTCGTTCGACAAGAAACGGGCGGAGATCGTCGACTTCAGCGACTCGTACTACGACGTCAACCAGTCCATCGTCGTGAACAAGGGCACGCCGATCGCGTCCGCGCAGTCG
>JBKPQP010000169.1:0-4148 GCA_046734155.1 Actinomycetota bacterium
CAGCTGCCCACGTTTCCGCGCCGCTCTCACATTGACGCCCTCGTCCTCGAGGTAGGCGTGAAAGCCGCTCCAGTGTGGGCCCGTTGAGACGAGGATGATGCCCTCTCCGTTGTTGAGACCGGCGCCGACGAACCGGCACACGGCGCGGTTCAGAAACGCCTTCTCCTGGTAGAGCTGCACGATGTGATCGCGCGGGCGCGGTTCTGCCACCAATTGATCCCAGGCTTCCATTTGCGTCACGGGGTTCATCCAGGAACCTCCTCCACGACGCGTTGGCGCTCGGCTGATCGCTGTCAGCGCCGAGATGTCAGCGTGAGGATACGCCACTCCAGGGCGGTGCTCTAGTGCACTTTGGTATCGGGTCCGGTCCGGCCCCGCGGGCGAACGCGCTGGTAGTTCACGCCGCCTCGCGCGCCAGTTCACCCTCGACTTCTGCGGCCTCTGACACAGAGGGATGCGACTCCATGAGCACCGCCGCAGCGACCGCTCCAAGGCCGGCGATCGCCGCGAGCACGTAGAACGTGATCTGGAAGCCATGCGTGAGCGCGGCCCCGCCGAGCGGGCTCGCCCCAACGTGGGCGTCGACGTAGCGGTTCGTGAACGTCGTCGCGATTGTCGTCGCCGCGGCGACGCCGATTGCGCCGCCGATCTGCTGGCTGGTGTTGAGTAGGCCGGATGCGACGCCTGCTTCATCTCCGCTCACGCCGGTCAGCGCGCCGATCGACACCGGCACGAACGCGAACGCGAGCCCGAGACCGCTGAGCAGGAAGGCGGGCAGGAGGTTCCAGAAGTAGTGCCCGTGGACCGGGAGCTGCGCGTAGAGGACGAGACCTCCCGCCACGAACGCCATCCCCGCCGGAAGCACACGGCGAATCCCTACGCGGGTCGCGAGGGCCTGCGCCAGGGCCGAAAATGGGATCACGGACGCGGTCAGGGCGACGTAGGCGACACCGGTCTGCAGCGCCGAGTAGTGCAGCACCTCCTGCATGTAGAGCGTCAGCAGGAATATCTGCGAGAACACCGCTCCGGAGAGCAGCAGCCCGCTGATGTTCGAGGCCCTGAGCGTGCGCAGGCGGAAGATCCGCAACGGAAGCAACGGCGCCTTCGAGCGAAGCTCGATCACGACGAAAACGACTACGAGCACAGCGGAAGCTGCGAGCAGCCCGATCGTCTCGGCGGTGCCCCAACCGTGCTGGACCGCGCGCGTGAGGGCGTAGACGAGCAGAATCAGGCCTCCGGTGATGGACGCGGCGCCGGCGGTGTCGAAGCGCCGAAGGCTGAGAGCGACCCGGCTCTCGCGAAGGAGCATAGGGGTCAGCGCGAGCACGATCGCTCCGGCGGGGACATTGACGAAAAAGATCCACGACCAGCTGAAGGCGCTCGTCAGCGCACCTCCGAGCAGGACCCCGGCTGCGGCCCCGCTACCCGAGGCCGCCCCCCAGACCCCCAGCGCAAGATTGCGCTCGCGGCCTTCCGCAAACGTCGTGGTCAGGATGGACAGGGCTGCGGGCGAGAGCAAGGCTGCTCCCAGTCCCTGGAGAGCACGGAAACCGATCAGCGAGCCCTCGGACCAGGCCAGGCCGTTGAGAAGCGAGCTGACGGTGAAAAGGACGAGTCCCGCGACGAAAACGCGCCGGCGCCCGAGCAGGTCGGCGAGCCGCCCGCCAAGCAGCAGCAGGCCGCCGAAGAGGATGGCGTAGGCGGTGACGACCCACTGCAGGCTCTCCTGGCTGAAGTGGAGGTCGATCTTGATCGACGGCAGGGCGACGTTCACGATCGCCACGTCGAGTACGACCATGAACTGGGCGGCCACGATCAGGGCCAGGGCAAACCACCGTTTCCGGTTCTCGAGGGAAGTCATTCCAGCTCTCCTATCGTTGAAGCCGAACACCCGCGGCTTTCCCACTCCGACACCTTGGGACGTGATTGACGCGAGCCGAAGATCAAAGTACGGGCGTACGCGTACGCGATCTATTGCACGATGGTGTCTGTCGATACCTTGGTACTAGGAGCGCGCGACGAGCGGGAGATCCCGAAGGCCAGTCGGGGTTCAGGCGCAACCGGGCAATCGCAGCGCGCGCATGAAGAAAGCGAAAACGCGCCTGAGGCTTCGCGGCCCCTTTGCAGAACTGGGCTCCCGTACCTGGCTCAGCAAGCGAAAGGCGCCGTTTCCGGCGCCTTTCCTAGTAGCGGGGGCAGGATTTGAACCTGCGACCTCCGGGTTATGAGCCCGGCGAGCTACCTGACTGCTCCACCCCGCGTCGCGGGCCGAAGTATAGCGCCTCGCTACCGTTCGGCCATGCGCGTGGGCGCCGTCGATCTGGGCACGAACTCGACCCGGCTTCTGGTGGCAGATGTCGACGGCGACCGCGTCGACGAGGTCTCGCGGCGCACGGTCATCACACGACTCGGCGAGGGCGTCGACGAGCGGCGTAAACTGCTGCCACTCCCAGTCGCGCGCGTCCGAAACGCGCTCTCGGACTACCGGCGCGAGCTGGAGGAGCTCGGCGCGGAGCGCGTGCTCGCGATCGGCACCAGCGCGATCCGCGACGCGGAGAACGGGGAGGCGTTCCTCGGCGAGATCGAGTGGAGCTACGGCTTCGCGACCCGCCTGCTGAGCGGCGACGAGGAGGCCGAGCTCACGCGCCGCGGCGTCGCCAACGGCCGCGCGGTGGACAACGACACGCTCGTGCTCGACGTCGGCGGCGGCTCGACCGAGCTGATCACCTCTGCCGAGCGGGCGAGCATCGACGTCGGCTCGGTCCGCCTGACCGAGCGGCACCTGCGCTCCGACCCGCCGACGCGCGAGGAGCTCGAGGCCGCCGCGCAGACGGTTCGCGACGAGCTGCCGCCGCTCGACCCGCGCGACGCGATCGGCGTCGCGGGGACGATCACGACCCTCGCGGCCCTGGAGCTCGGCGGCCACGACCTCGAGCGCGTCCACGGGCACCGGCTCACGCGCGAGGCCGTCGACTCGCTGCTCGCGCGCCTCGCCTCCCTCCCACTCGCCGAACGCCGCGAGCTGCCCGGGCTCGAGCCCGAGCGCGCGCCGGTGATCGTCGGCGGCGCGATCGTCGTCCGCGAGGTGCTGGAGCGCTACGGGCTCGACGGGCTCGAGGCGAGCGACCGCGATCTCCTCCACGGCGCCGCGCTCGAGGCCGCGAAGCTGCCTGAGCCCGTGGAGGGCGACGCGCCTCCGGGCGCCTACACCTGTTGCTAGGACGGACTGACGGGGCAGCGCTCGCCGCCGGGGCGCGATGGTCGTTCCGAGGCAAGGACGCAGGGAGTGCCCGTAGCCGGAGGCTACGGGTGCGACTGAGGACGCAGCATCGGGGCGAGCAGCGCGTTCCGGCGGCACAGTCGATGCCGCGTCAGACCGTCCCTTCCCGATCGAGCTCGGCCGGCGGCTCGTCCTCGGCCAGCCGCCGCTGCAGCACCGCCCTCGAGATCACGCCGACCAGCTGGCCGTCCTCCACGACCGGGACGCGCTCGGCGTCCCATTCCTCGAGCTGCGCGAAGGCCTCGTCGAGCGGCACGTCGGGATCGAGCGTCCAGTTCGGCGGCTCGCCGATCTCGCCCAGCCGGACGTCGCGTGGGTCCCGGCCGGCCGCGACCACCCGCTCGACGAGGGTCTTGCGCGTAAGCACACCGGCGAAGCGGCCGCCCTCGCTGACGTAGACCGCGCGCACGTCCGGCTCGACGAGGTGCTGGCCCGCCTCCTGGGCGGACGCCGAGACGTCGAGAGTCAAGGGCTCGGGAATCATCGCGTCGCGCACGCGGCTGGCACTCATGGGTAGATCCCGCGCGACCGCAGCGCCCCGGCGACCTCCCGGATCCCGGCCACGAGCGCCGCGCTGCGCAGCGTCAGGCTCTTCGACTCCGAGAGCGACCAGACGCGGTCGAAGGCGTCGCTGAGCTGGTCGGCAAGTTTTGCGCGGATCTCGCGCCGGTCCCAGAAGAGGCGCCCGAGATCCTGCACCCACTCGAAGTACGAAACCGTCACGCCGCCGGCGTTGGTGAGCACGTCCGGCAGGACCGGGATGCCCCGCTCGACCAGGATCGCGTCCGCCTCGAGCGAGGTCGGCCCGTTCGCGCCTTCGGCGATCATCCGCGCCTGCAGGCGGTGCGCGTTGTCGGCGTGGATCTGG
>JBKPQP010000170.1:0-5297 GCA_046734155.1 Actinomycetota bacterium
GACGCCGAGCTCGAACATCGGCTGCATCTTCAGCACCGAAGCGACGCTCGGCGGGGGTATATCCGCTGCGACATCCTCAGCGGCCTGAAGCCGAAGCCTCCCCGCCGCGGCTGCGACCTCGACCAGACCGGCTACGAGCTCAGCCCTCGAGGCCGCGCGACGATCGTCTGCGCCGGCGACACCGCGGTGAACAAGCGCGCCCGCGCACTGCGCTACGGCTCGAAGTGGTCACGCGGCGGCTTCACCTGCACGTCGAAGAAGATCGGCCTGCGCTGCCGCAACCGCAGCGGCCACGGCTTCTTCTTGAGCCGGGCCCACTCGTATCGGTTCTAGAGGAGCTCGCCGATCAGCGCCGCAGCCCGGGCGGCCCCGTCGCGCTCCACCGGCCGGTAGTCGACCTCGCGCCCGATCTCCTCGGCGATCGCCTCGGCAATCAGCTCGGGTGTGGCCGTCTCGAAGCCCATCGCGCGGCCTGCGCCGTAGCGGCCGAGCCGGTGGCGGACGTGGAAGTTCTGCTCGAAGTGGTGGCGCAGGGGGAAGTAGAGGAAGGGCCGCCGGTTGGCGGTCAGCTCCATCGAGGTGGTCAGTCCGCCCTGGACGACGGCCAGGTCGCAGGCGGCCAGGTGGCGGTAGAGGTCGTGCACGTAGGCGCGCACCTCGAGCCCGTCGTGTCGCGGCAGGCTGTCGGGATCGATCCGAGGGCCGGCGACGACGATCATCCGCAGGTCGGGGACACGCTCCTTCGCTTCCGGGAAGGACTCGATCACCCGGCGCAGCAGGTGGCCGCCCACGCCCGAGCCGCCGACGGTGACGATGCAGACGCGCTCGTCGTCGCGGTAGCCGAGCTCGCCACGGTCGCCGAGCGCCTGCGGGTCGAAGCCGGTCACATAGCCGGCGAAGTCGAAGTGCTGCTCGGTCCAGTCACGGATCTGCGGCAGCTCGGGCCCGAACGACTCCGGGACGACGTCCTCGCGGTTGCCGACGAAGACCGCCCGGTCGCGCAGGCGCGGGAAGCGGGCGATGTGCTCGATCATCTCGGCGTTGTAGTCGGCGGTCAGGAACGCCTCGTGCACACCGCCGTCCTGCATCGGCAGCCAGCCGACGAAGTCGGTCAGCCAGACGTAGGCGGCGCGCTTCAGCTCCGGGTTTTCGTGCAGGTAGTAGTCGAGCTCCCAGGCCTCGTCGCCGATCCAGAGGTCGTACTGCTCCTCGCGCACCAGGTCGTCGAAGACCATGAAGTTGGCCAGCAGGATCTCGTCCATGCGGCGGATCGCCTGGAAGCAGTGCAGGTCGTGCTCGGCCGACTCGCTCTCGATGTGCCCGGACTCGTTGGCGAGGTAGGCGCTGGCCGGATGGATGCGCTCGCCGCGCGCCTCCAGCACCGCCGTCACCGGGTGCTGCGCCAACCAGTCGATCTCGAGGTCGGGGTGGAGCTTGCGCAGCTCGTCCGCGATCGCCGCGTCGCGCTGGGCGTGGCCGAGCCCGATCGGCGAGGAGATGTAGAGGGCGCGCTTGCGGCGTGACTTGCCACGCGTCCAGCGGCGAACCTTGGCCTGTGGCGGCGCGACGAAGTCCTGAAGCAGGTGGTTGACCTTCACCGGATCGCGTGCCTGCGGCAGGTGCCCGGAGCCCTCGAGCGTGACGAGCTGCCCACCGGTCGCCTCGGCGAGCGCTTCGCCCTGCGCGTGCGGTCGGATGCGGTCGCCATCGCCGTGCACGACGAGCACCGGACAGCGAACACGCTTGCAGAGCTCGCGAAAGTCGACACCGATCGGCAGAGCGATGCCTGCGTCGTGGTCCGCAAGCACTTCGGGCGTCGTCTCGAGCGCCCAGCCGATGGCATCCTCGATCTGCTTCGTCGAGTGCGGCTCCGTGAAGCACTTCCCGATGAAGAACTCGAGGAAGTCCCGGTAGTCCCGCAGCCAGCGATGGATGTTGTACTTCGCCCAGCCTTCGTCGGTGTCGAGCAGATCGTCGAAGGGGTAGACCGTACGCTCGGGCAGCGGCGGTGCCAGCGGAACCGCGGGCCCGATAAACGCCGCGCCGGCGACGCGCTCCGGGTGCTGGGCCGCGAGCAATACGCCCCAGAGCGTGGCGCAGGACACGCCGACGACGACGGCGCGCTCCGTCGCGGTCGCGTCCATGACGGCGAGCGCGTCGACCGCGAACTCGCGAATCGCGTACGCCTCGGCGCCATGAGGACGATCGGATCGGCCGTTGCCCCGTCCGTCGAACGTGACGACGCGGCAGTGCCGGGCGAGGTACGGGATCTGCATCTTCCAGTGCCGCGAATGAATGAGCGACCAGGTTGGCAACAGCAGGACGGTCGGCTCGCCGGAGCCGTAGGCCTCGTGGGAGATCCGGACGCCGTCCCGCTCGAGGTAGCCGGACTCGTCCGGGTAGCGCGCCCGCGTCTGCTCCCGAGCCGGGGAAGCGACGATCACGGAAGCGACTCCAGGAACTCACGGATGAGCAGGTTCACCTTCACGGGATCGCGGATGTGCGGCGCGTGCCCGGACCCTTCGAGTAAGACGAGGTCGCCGCCCAGGTGTTCTGCGAAGGCCGTCCCGCGCGTGTGGGACGTGATCGCGTCCTGGTCGCCCTGGATCACGAGCACCGGGCAGCGAACGCGGCGGCAGAGTGCCTGCGCCTCCTCCGGGCTCAGATCCGGAGCATCCATCGTCGCGATCATCACCTCGGCGTCGGTCTCGAGCCCCCAGCCGACAGCGTCCTCGATCGGCTTCGTCGAGTGCGGTTCCGTGAACATCTTCGAGATGAAGAACTCGACCCAGTCGCGGTAGTCGCGGAGCCAGTGGTGGCGGTTGTGCTTCGCCCAGCCCTCGGCCGTGTCGTACTCGGTGTCGAAGTCGTAGACCGTGCGCTCGGGAAGGGGTCTGCCGCCGCCGGGGAAGCTCGGCCCGATGAAGACGGCGCCCTCGATCCGCTCCGCATGCTCCGCAGCCAGCAGCAGGCCCCGCTGCCCGCCGAGCGAGAAGCCGACGATCACGGCGCGCTCGGTCTCGGTCGCGTCGAGCACCGCGACGGCGTCGGCGGCGAACTCGCGCTCGCCGTAGGCCGCCGCCTCGGTGGGCCGGTCGGAGCGGCCGTTGCCCCGCCCGTCGAAGGCCACGACCCGACGGTGCCGCGCGAGGTAGGGGATCTGCATCTTCCAGTGCCGCGAGTGGATGATCGACCAGGTCGGCAGGAGAAGTACCGTCGGCTCGCCCGAGCCGTAGACCTCGTAGTAGATGCGGACGCCGCCGCGCTCGACGAAGCCGGACTCGTCCGGGTAGCGCGCCCGCGTCTGCTCGCGCTGAGGCGCAGTCAGCTCGACAGCCATCCGTCGATCCACTCCAGGAGCCGGTCGTGCCCCGTCTCGATGCCGCCGAGGCGCTCGACCATGATGCCCACGTTGAAGGTGATCACGAGCGAGACGAGCGCTTCGAGCGGGATGCCGATCCCGAGCTGGCGATGTGGCTCCTCGAACGCCTCGGTCAGCACCGCGCGCCACTCCGCGTTCACGCGGGCGAGCCGCTCGCGGACGTCGGGGTTGTTCCAGCCGAGCGCCTGCAACTCGAGCCAGACCTTCTCGTAGGTGACGTCCTCGCTGACCAGATAGCGCATCGCCGTCCGCCACTTCTCCACGAAGGGCATGTCGGCGGCGTACAGCTCGCGCTGGCGGGCTATCAGCCGCTCGGTGAACCGCTCGAGCGCCTGCACCATCAGGTTCTCGTTGGAGCCGAAGTAGTAGTGGACGAGGCCGTGGTTGACCCCCGCCTCCTCAGCCACGCGCCTCGTCGTGATCCGCGCGTACCCGACGTCGACGAGCAGCCGGTCAGCCGCATCCAGCAGCGCCTCCTCGGCCGCAGCGCGGCTGCTCGTCTTCGTCTCCATCAGCGTCGTCGCAAGCGGTGCAACAGGTGCCGACCGGCGATCGCGAATGCGGTCACCGTCACGACCCCGGCTGGCGCGAGCTGCAGGACCGATTCCTCAACGGGAATCCCCATGATGTGGCCGACTATCACTGGAAGATCTCCGTGGTGCAATCCCCGCCCTGCAAGCGCACCTCGTGCGTGCGCGCGGGGCCTCCCGGTCGGTCGTGGAAGTCGACGAAGAAGTCGTGGTCGATCTTCATCCCGCCGTTCGGGTCGCAATCGATCCGCAGCAGCCACGAGCGCATCTCGGGGTAGAACTGGTTGTCCCACGTCGAGTAGAGCGAGTTGGTGACGTAGAGGCGCCGGCCGTCGTACGAGAGCTGGAGCATGTTCGGGCCGCCGCCCAGCTCGCGCCGAGCGTCCGTCGGCTTCCCGATCACGCCGCCGAGCCAGACCTGGCCGGTCAGCTTCGGCTCCGCGGGGTTGGAGACGTCGTACTGGCGCACGTCGCCGTGTAGCCAGTTGGCGAGGTAGAGGAACCGATCGTCCATCGAGAGCAGGAGGTCGGTGATCAGGCCGGGAACCGGGAACGGCCAGCCCTCGAGCTCGACTCCCTCTACCGCGATTACCTGGTCGGCCTGCCAGCTGCCGTTGTGGTGGAAGTGCCACATCGTGCTCGAGAGCGCGGCCCCGACGAAGCCCTCGTCGGCGTCGGGGTCGTGGAGCCACCGCGCCTCGAGCGGAACGAGGCCGTTCTCGCCGAGGTCGACGCTCTGCTCGAGGCTCCGCTCGGCGAGGTTCCAGAAGTGGAGCCTGCTGCCGTAGCGTCCGGCACCGACGTCCTCGAGGTCGAAGCCCGGCTCGTACGCGTTCGGCTCGCCGAACTCGGACGAGATGAGGGCGTTCTTCCGCGGCTGGTACCAGAAGTCGTAGTTGAAGGACGGCGTCTTGCCCCCGTTCTCCCAGCGGCCCTTCACCTCGAATGTCTTCGCGTCGATGACGGCGAACCCGCCGGCCCCGTTGCCGTCGGCGTCGCCGAGCATCGAGATGACGACATTGTCGCCAGGCATGCAATGGACCGTGTGCGGCCGCGTGTACCCGGTCTTGGCGATGACCTCCTCCGGCTCGATCACATTGTCGACGGAAGGCTTCCGGGGGTCGTCGGCCACGTTCACGATGTGGATGCGCGACGAGCGGAAGCCGGGCACGATCAGGTGCGAACGGTCGGGGCCGTGGCAGGCCGACGAACAGCGGTTCCAGCCGAAGTGGTGGAGCTCGTCGCCGACGTTCGGCATCGGCAGCTCGTGCACGACCTCACCGTGCTCGGCATCGACGACCGCCAGGAAGTCCGGTTTCTCGACGCCCGTGCCCTCGTGCAGGCAGGCGAGGTAGAGGAACTCCTCCTGCGGCGCAGCCATCGCC
>JBKPQP010000171.1:0-1756 GCA_046734155.1 Actinomycetota bacterium
GAGCGGGAAGTCGAGGTCCTCGCGCTAGTTGCCGAGGGCTACTCGAACGCGGAGCTCGCGCAGCGTCTCTGGGTCACGCGGCAGACCGTCAAGTTCCACCTGTCGAACATCTACCGCAAGCTCGACGTGACAAACCGGACACAGGCCAGCTTGTGGGCACAGCAGGCCCGGCTCAAGGCGCCGGACCATCGTGTCGCCCAGGCCCGCTAGCGGCGGCTTCTAGAACCTCCACTCGCCGTTCTCCTGGACGACCTCGCCGTCGAGCTCGATCCGGCCGCCGTCGCGTAGGTCCTTGACCATGTCCCAGTGCGTGGCCGACTTGTTCATCCCGCCGACGACCGGGATGCCCGCGCCGATCGCAAGATGGATCGTCCCGTACATCTTCTCGTCGAAGAGCGTGTTCCGCATGTGGCGCTGGATGCCCGGGTTGCAGCCGATTCCGAACTCGCCGAGCACGCGGGCTCCCTCGTCGATGTCGAGCGCGCGCATGAGCGCCTCCTCGTTCGACGTCGCCGACGCCTCCACGACGCGTCCGTTCTCGTAGCGCATGCGAACCCCGTCGACGACCTCCGGCTCCTGGACGGCCGGGAACTCGGAGAAGGAGACGACGCCCTCGGTCGAGTCCTCGACCGGGCAGTAGAAGACCTCGCCGCCCGGCATGTTCATGTGCCCGGCGTCGACCTCGCCCTGGCGGCCCGCGATGCTGAAGCGCAGGTCGGTGTCGTGGCCGACGATGCGCACCTCCTCGGCCGGGTCGAAGCGCTCTTTGATTCGCTCCATCTTGCGGCCCTCCGCGTCCCAGTCGAGGAGCACTGCGCCGAAGAGGAAGTCCTCGAACTCCCGGAGGCTCATGCCCGCCTCCTGCGCGAGCGCCGGAGTGGGGTATCGGCACGTGACCCAGGGAATCCCGAGGGCGAGCCGGCGGGCGATGAGCGTGTGCGCACCCGTCTTGATCGCGTCGCGCTGCTCCTCGGGGAGCCCGACGCCGTCGCGGGTGTTCTCGGGCGCGCCCACGCGGATCCAGGCGTCGCACTCGTCTTCGATCTTGACCCGGAGCGGAGAGCGCTCGGCGACGAGCTCGGGCGGGGCCGTCTCGGCCCAGACGGTCTCGAACGGCCAGAAGTCCATCCCGGAGAAGCTGAGCTGCACGAGGGGGACCGCCTTCCGGCGCCCGATCGCGCGGATGATCTCCTCGATCAGCGGCCGGGCCTGCGTGCTGCCGACTACGACGACCTCCCAACCGGGCTGGACGTTGACGCAGCGGTCGACGAGAAGGCGCGCGTACTGCTCGATACGTGGATCAGCCACCGTTCCCCCTTGCTATAGTCAGACTTAGATTTTTTCCGAACCAGAGACTAAAGGAGTACAAGCACATGGCAAAAACCATTGGAATCGACCTCGGCACGACCAACAGCTGCATGGCCGTGCTCGAGGGCGGTGAGCCTACCGTCATTCCGAACGCCGAGGGCGGCCGCACGACGCCGTCCGTCGTCGCGTTCACGAAGGACGGCCAGCGGCTCGTCGGCCCGCCGGCCAAGCGCCAGCAGGTGACGAACCCGCAGAACACGATCTTTTCGATCAAGCGCTTCATGGGCCGCAAGTTCAACGAGGTCAGCGAAGAGATGACCATCGTGCCGTACGAGGTCGTCGAGGGCGAGAACGGAGACGTCCGCGTCAAGGCCGAGGGCAAGGAGTACGCGCCGCCGGAGATCTCGGCGATGATCCTCCAGAAGCTGAAGACGGACGCCGAGGCGTA
>JBKPQP010000172.1:0-6696 GCA_046734155.1 Actinomycetota bacterium
CGCATCGCGTAGATGATCGCGGTGCAGTGCTCCTGGTCACGCGTGAGCAGCGTGGCTTCGACCTCGGACTCGGTGACCGGCGTATCCATGCCCTCGCGGTGGTGCTCGATCGAGACGACGTTCGCGTGCTCGTCTGCGAAGAGGGCCAGCAGCTTGGCGAGCTCTCCCGGACGGTCGGCGACACGCGTGCGGACGACGAGGTAGCGGCCCGCGAGCGTGAGGCCGTGGCGCATGACCTGGATCAGCAGCGTCGGGTCGATGTTTCCCCCGGAGAGGATCGCCACCGTCGGGCTGTCACCGGGAACGCGGCCCGCGAGGAGCGCGGCGACTGCCGCGGCGCCGGCTCCCTCGACGACGAGCTTCGCGCGCTCGGTGAGCAGCACGATCGCCTGGCTGATCTCCTCGTCGGTGACGGTCACGATCGACTCGAGCAGGCCACCGAGCAGGCTTGAGGTCAGCTCACCCGGGTGCTTGACCGCGATTCCCTCCGCGATCGTGTAGCCGAACTCCGTGCCACCGGCGAAGGGCGCGCACGCGGCCGCCTGGACGCCGACGATCTTCACCTCGGGCCGCAGCGCCCGCAGCGTGAGCGCGATCCCGGACGCGAGCCCGCCGCCGCCGATGGGAATGACGACGGTCTCCACCTCGGGCAGCTGCTCGACGAGCTCGAGGCCGATAGTCCCCTGGCCCGCGATCACATCCGGGTCTTCGAAGGGATGGACGAAGATGGCGCCGGTCTCCTCGACGTGCGCCACCGCCGCCGTGACCGCGTCCTCGAACGTCGCTCCGACGAGCTCGGCCCGCGCGCCGTAGTTGCGCGTCGGCTCGACCTTCGCCATCGGCGTCTCAGCGGGCATGAAGATCGTCGCCTCGATCCCCGCCTCGCGAGCCGCCCACGCGACGGCCTGGCCGTGGTTGCCCGCGCTGGCCGCGACGACGCCCGCCTTGCGCTCGGCCTCGCTCAGCGTCCCGATCTTGTTGACGGCGCCGCGGATCTTGAACGACCCGGTGCGCTGGAGCGTCTCGGCCTTCAGGTGCACGGGCCGGCCGGTCATGCGCCCGAAGGTCTCCGAGGCGTAGAGCGGTGTCACGCGCACGCCCTTGCCTTCGAGCCGCGTGCGCGCGGCCTCGACGTCAGCGAGAGTTGGGGCGGTTTCCGTCGCCAAGCTTGAACACCTTGTCCATGATCTCCTGCACGGCTGTCAAGGGGTCCAATTCTCGCTGCTGGACCTCGTCCAGCAGGCGGCGGAGCTCGGGATCGCCCTCGACCGCGCCCTGAAGATGCGTCTTCGCGCGCGCCGAGGCGACCGCGAAGACCTCACCCGCGAGGTTCCGGCGGCGGCGTTCCTCGAGGCTGCCGTCCTCCTCGAGATGCGCGCGGTGCTCCTCGACCTTCTCCCAGAGCTTCGAGACGCCCTCGTCCGTCGTCGCTTCGGTGAGCACGATCGGCGGCCGCCACGGCCTGTCCTTGTCGAGCGTGAGGATCGAGCGGACCTCGTTCAGCATCGTCTTCGCGGCCGGGTGGTCCTTCTTGTTGATCGCGATCACGTCGGGGATCTCCATGATTCCGGCCTTCAGCGCCTGGATCGAGTCGCCGGAGCCGGGCATGAGCACCAGCAGGACGGTGTCCGCGATCCCGATCACCTCGACCTCGCTCTGGCCCGTGCCGACGGTCTCCACGATGATCACATCCTTGCCGGCTGCGTCCAGGATGAGCAGCGCCTGAAGGGTCGCCTCGGCGAGGCCGCCGAGGTGTCCGCGCGTCCCCATGGAGCGGATGAAGACCTCGGGATCGAGGAAGTGTTCCGACAGGCGGATCCGGTCACCGAGGAGCGCGCCCTGCGTGAACGGGCTGGACGGGTCCACGGAGATCACGCCTACGCTCTTGTTCTCCGCGCGGATCTGGCGGACCAGCGCGGCGATCAGGCTCGACTTGCCGACGCCCGGGGGCCCGGTGATCCCGACGACGAACGCCGAGCCCGTCTCCGGATAGACCTCGCGCACGAGCTCGTAGGCCAGCGGATCGCCGTTCTCGACGAGCGTGATCGCCCGGGCGAGCGCACGCTTGTCGCCGTCGCGCACTCCGGCGGCGAGCGTCGCGCCAGTCCAGTCGCGGCGGCGGGCCAATTCAGGTCCCGGCCTTCACGACTTGCGCTTCGATCACCGGAGCGCGGATCCCACGCGCGAGCACGTAGCCGAAGAGCGCGGCGATGGCCGACAGACAGGCCGAGACGCCCCAGACCCAGCGCGCTCCGAACTCGTTCGTCAGCGGGCCCGCGAGCACCATGCCGAGCCCGAGCACGGCGTAGTTCGAGCTCATCAGCACGGTGAAGACACGCCCGCGCATAGCGTCCGGAGCGCCACGCTGGACGAGCACGGCGTTGCAGACGACGGCCACCCCGTTGCCCACGCCCGAGACGATCACGAACGCGGCGGCGACCCAGACGTTCGGCGAGGCCGCGGCGAGGCCGATCCCGATCGCCATCAGGATGAAGCCGCCGCTGTAGACCCTCGGCAGCTCCCGCCGCTCGAGCCAGGTGCCTGCGCTGAGGCTCCCGAAGACGAGGCCGAAGCCGGCGGTCGCGAGCATGAGCCCGTATCCGAAGTCGCCGGCGTTGAACGAGACCTTCGCGAGCACGACCTCGCCGACGTTGATGCCCGCGTTGCCGAGCATTCCGACGTTCCACGCGACGAGGACGGTCAGCAGAGCGCGTGACGAGCGGATCAGGCGGAATCCGGCCGCGATGTCGCGCCAGTGCCCCTCCGTGCTCGCCTTGGACATCTGGAGCAGCCGCGCCGGGATGCGCAGGATGAGCGCCGCCGAGTAGAGGAACGTGATCGCGTTCAGCACGTAGACCCAGTCCGGGCTCGTCGCGGCCACGAGCACCCCGCCGATCAGTGGCCCGACGACCGTCGTCACCGCGTCGGCCGCCTGCAGGAGCCCCTGGGCGCTCGGCAACTCGTCGTCCTCGACCAGGTTCGGGAGGCCGGCGTAGACGGCCGGGCGGAAGAACCCGGTCGCGAGGCCCGCAACCGCGGCGAGCGCGACGATCTGGCCCGCACTCGTCGTGAAGGGCAGCGTGCAGAACACGGCGAAGCGCACGACATCGGCGGAGACCATGACCCTGCGGCGCGAGAGTCGGTCGACGAGCGGGCCGACGGTGAGGCCGATCGCGATCGCAGGCAGGAAGTCCGCAATCAGGAGCGCCGCGATCCAGTTGCCGGAGTGCGTCCGCTCCCAGACGTCGAGGTTCAGTGCGACAAACGCCATCCAGCTCCCGAGGCCGGAGCCGAAGGCCGCGAAGAAGAGCAGGCGCAGCCCGCGCACCCGGTGGAGCAGGTCGGACTGCCTCCCGAGCAGGCGGTTCATGACTCTGGAAGAGGGTTCGGGCACGGGTTTCGCGGAGGTTAGTTCAGTGAGGAAGCGAAGGTGACCGCGCGGGAGAAATGTCACGGCGGAGTTACACTCATTCGGCCATGCCCCCCTCGGCCCCGTCCGCCGCAGTCGGGCGCCGAAGACGCGTCCTCCTCGTTCACGCGAACCCGTTCCAGCGGGTGACGCCGGTGCCCGCGTACGGGCTCGAGCGCGTGCGCACGGCCGCTGAGGACGTCGGCGCCGAGGTGGAGCTCCTCGACCCGTACCTCGTCTCGGAGGACCCGCTCGGCACGGCCCGCGAGGCGGCGCGGGAGTTCCGGCCCGACCTGATCGGGCTCGGGATCCGGATCATCGACGACTGCATCGTGGTCGACCGGCTCGAAGGCGGCGACCCGATCGACGTCAGCTTTCTGCTCCCGGAGATTCGTGAGCTGCGACGGGCGCTCGGCGAAGCGGCGCCGGAGGCCATGTTCGTCGCGGGCGGAGCCGGCTTCTCGGCCTGCCCGCAGGAGTGCCTCGACTATCTCGACATCGAGTACGGCGTCGTCGGCGCTGGCGAGGAAGCGCTGGCCATGCTCTGCTCGGACACGTTCCAGGACAAGGCACCGGGCCTGGTCCGGCGCGGACAGGCCGACGGTATCGGCGCATACCGGCTGTCGTTCGGCGGGCCGACGCGCCGCGACCCGCTCTACGCGCCCGCGAACTCGTTCCCCGTGCGGACGCGCATCGGCTGTGCGATGCAGTGCGTGTACTGCACAGCCGCGAACCTCGGGCGGCAGCACGCGAACGGCATTGTCGAGACCGTGCTCGACGAGGTCGAGCGCACGGTCACCGACGCGCGCGAGCGCGGAGTCGGTCGGGTGCCGATCTTCTTCGCGGACGACGAGTTCAACCTGCCGGACGAGCGGCATCCCATCGCAGTGCTCGAAGGGCTCCTCGAGCGCGGCCTCACGAAGCACGTGAGCTGGCGCGCGTACTTCAATCCGACGCCGTTCTCAGCCGAGTTCGCCGAGCTCGTGCGGGAGACGAACGGGCACGTCTCGATCACCGTCGACAGCGCGGCCGACGCGCTACTGGAGACGGCGCAGAAACCCTTCCGGCGCCGTCACCTCGACGCGCTCGTCGCGCTCCTGGGCGAGCACGGCGTCTCGGCCGACCTCGGCCTCATCTTCGGCCTTCCGGGCGAGAGCGAGGACACGATCGCGGAGACGATCGGCTTCGTCCGCGCGCTTCCGGAGTCGATCGACGTTGTCTACTCAGCCGGCGCGCGGGTCTATCCCCACACGCCGCTTGCGCGGATCGCCGCCCGGGAGCCGGAGCGCCTCGTCGGCGCAGACGACCCGACGTTCTTGACTCCGGTCGTCTATTCGCGCCCGTGGCCGCCGCGCGAGCTTGCGCGACGCCTGGACGAGCAGCTGCGCGACCTCCCGAACGTCAGCCGCGTCGGCGTCGCCTACAGCACGGGCCTAACGACCCTGAGTGACGCGTACCGAGTCGCGCTCTCCCAGGACGGGAAGCGGGGCTGGGACGAGATCCTCGAGCGCGCAGCGCACGACGACACGCAGCGCAAACCCGCCGAAACGATCGCGGCGTGCCTCCAGGTCGCGCTCTGGCACGGTCGCTACGACCTGGCGTCAGCCGCGGCCGCGCGGCTGTTGCGCGAAGAGATCCCGCCGGAAATGTCGCGCGCCCAGCTGCGCTTCGCTCGGCTCGCGTACGGCGGGCTCGCGCTCGCGGATCGAGCTAAGTCGGTGTTGCGGCGCTGAGAACCCGCCCGAGCGCGTCGCCGAAAAGCTCATTCTCCTCTGGCGTGCCGACGGTGACGCGGATCGCGCCCGGGGCGCCGAAGCCTCCCGCCGGGCGGACGATCACGCCCTCTCGGAGCAGCTGCTCGAAGAGCGGGCGTGAGTCCTCGCCGACCTCTGCGAACAGGAAGTTCGCGACCGACGGAGACGGCTCGAGCCCGTGCTCCCTCAGGATTCCCTCGAGCTGAACGAGCCCAGAGGCGTTCACCTCCCGGCGCCGCGCGAGCTCGTCCGGGGAGTCGAGGCTGGCCAGCGCCGCCGCTTGGGCAAACGAGTTGACGTCGAACGCTCGCCGTACCTTGCCGATCGCGGTCACGAGCCCCGCGGGCCCGACGGCGTAGCCGACTCGCAGCCCCGCGAGCCCGTAGATCTTCGAGAACGTCCGCAGCACGACGACCCTCCGCCCGGCCTTCAGGTACTCGACCCCGTCCACGTAGTCCGGGTCGTCGATGTACTCGTAGTACGCCTGGTCGAGGACGGTCAGAACGTGGTCGGGCACGGCGTCGAGGAACGCGTCAAGCTCGGCCCCGGTGTTCATCGTCCCGGTCGGGTTGTTCGGGTGGCAGACGTAGACGAGCTTGGTTCTCGGCCCGATCGCCTCGAGCATGGCGTCGAGGTCGTAGCGGTGGTCACGGAGCGGCACGCGTTTCGGCACCGCGCCGAGCTTGAGCGCGTCGATCACGTAGCTCGGGAATGACGGCCAACCGCAGACGATCTCGTCGCCCGGATCGAGCGCGAGCTGCGACAGGTAGTCGACGATGCCGTCCGAGCCGGCGCCGGGCGCGATCTCCTCGAAGCGGACGTCGTGCAACTCGGCAAGCGCGGTGCGGAAGCGCCACGCACCGCCGTCCGGATACCGGTTCAGGTCGCGCGCCTCGCGCTCGATCGCCTCGAGCGCAGCCGGGAACGGCCCGAACGGCCCCTCGTTCGACGCGAGCTTGACGACCCGCTCGAGCCCCAGCTCGCGCTGCACCTCCTCGACCGGCTTCCCCGGCTCATATGGAACCAGGTCTTGAACTGCAGGCTTGAAAAAGGAGTCCGCGATCTCAGCGAAGCGCATCGGCTAAGACTAATCCGACGCGGAGGCGGGCTTTGCCAGGCTCCGCTATAGCCGCTTGGCGATCGAGAACAATCCGAGGAAGGTCGTCAAGGCGCGCGAAGCGCGCCGGACTCTCTTCGGTCCTAATCCAGGTCACGGCCCATGAGCATTGCGTCGATGTAACGGCCGTCGATGAAGTAGCGCCGCCGCAGAACGCCCTCCTCCTGGAACCCGAGCTTCCGGTAGAGCGCGATCGCGGGAGCGTTGTGCGGGAACACCGTCAGCTCGAGCCGGACCACGCCGAGGTCTCTCGCCCACTGGATCGCCTCTTCGATCAGCGCAGATCCGATGCCGCGCCGACGGGCCCTCGCCGCGACCATCAGCCCGAACTCGGCCACGTGGCGGCTCAGAGGGCTGCGGTCACGTGCGATCGAGAGACGCCCGACGATGCCCTCTTCCGTCTCGGCGACCAGCAC
>JBKPQP010000173.1:0-6228 GCA_046734155.1 Actinomycetota bacterium
CTCGGAACCGTGAGCGCGACGTCCTTGACGCCGTCGCCGTGTGAGCACGCGAAGCGCGTGATCTCGCTGTCGGGACGGAGGCCGGTCGTGAGGACGAGCCGGATGTCGTTCTGGTCGAGGACGTACGAGGCGCGGTCCCGAACGCCCGTCTCCGGCCCGGCATACGCCGTAGGGGTGAACCCGAGCGCGTGCTCGTAGAAGTACGCGGCCTGCTTTGCGTTGCCGACGTAGAGCTCGAGGTGGTCCCACCCCTTGATCGGCATGAAATCGGTCGAGCTCACTAATTTGATCTTAACGCGCTCTCTGCGGCGCAACACTCGGCGCAGCAGGCTCCGGCTGGGGCGTGTCGACCTCCTCGCGGAGCGGCACCTGCTTCAGCCATAGGGCCACGATCACGAGCGTGACGAGACAAAGCAGCGACGCCGCCAGAAACGCCGGCTGCAACGCGTTCGCGAGCGACTCCCGCAGGTTCGGCGGCAGCCGGTGCACCGATCCGCGATCGAGGTGCGATCCCGCGGGCAGACCGTGGTTGACGATCACACCCATCAACGTCACGCCGAGCGTCGCTCCGATCGCCCGTGCGGACTGCGTCAATGCCGTCGCCGACCCCATGGCGCGCATCGGAACCTGGTTCTGGACCGCGACCACGAAGACCTGCATCATCATGCCGAGCCCGATGCCGGCGACGACCATGTACGTGGCCGCCTGCGCGTTGGTCGTCGATGTGTCCATCCGCGAGAGGAGGAAGAGCCCGGTCGCGAGCACGATCGGGCCCACGAGCGCGTTCGGCCGGTAGTGACCGCTCCGGGAGATCCATTGACCGGAAATCGCGCTGGCCGTGACGGCCCCGAGCATGAACGGAGTCAGGACGACGCCCGAGGAGGTGGCCGAGGTGCCGATCACTCCCTGAACGAAGAGCGGGACGAACGCGATCGTTCCGACCATCGCCATCGCCGACAGGCCGACCGAAGCCACCCCCGCGGCGACGATCGGGTTGCGCAGGAATTCGAACGGCAGGATCGGCTCCTTCGCCCTCCGCTCGACGAACACGAACGCCGTCATCGAGACGAGCGCGATCGCGAACGCTCCGAGCACCTGCGTCGAGCCCCACGGATGCGTCTCGCCACCCCACACGAGCCCGAGCAGGAATGAGCTCGTCCCAATCGCGAGCAGCGTCGCCCCGAGCAGGTCGAGCGAGTGCTCGCGGCGCTGCGTCCGCTTCGGGATCGCGATCGCGATCACGGTCAGTGCAGCCGCACCGACCGGCAGGTTGACGAAGAACACCCAGCGCCAGGTCGTGTGGTCGACGATCAGGCCCCCAAGGGCGGGGCCGATGATCGAGCCGGCGGCGAACGTCGCGCCGATCAGGCCCTGGTAGCGACCACGATCACGCGGCGGGACGATGACGCCAACGGTCGCGATCGCCAGGGCGAACAGGCCTCCGGCGCCCGTCCCCTGCACCGCGCGAGCCGCGACGAGCTGGCCCATGCTCTGCGAGAGCCCGCAGAGCACCGAGCCGAAGAGGAAAATCGAGATCGCGACGATGTAAAGCAGACGCCGCCCGTGGATGTCGCCGAGCTTCCCGTACAGCGGGACTGTGACCGCCATCGCCAGCACGTAGGCGGTGATCACCCACGAGTAGCTCTCGAGGCCTCCGATGTCGGCGACGATGTGCGGCAGCGCCGTCGCGACGATCGTCTGGTCGAGCGCGGCGAGGAGCAGCGCGACCATGATCGCGCCATAGATCGCCAGGACACGTCCGATGGTGAAGCGATATCCGGGCGGCTTCCGGGCGAGACGAGCACGTATAGAAGCCACTACTTGTCAACGGTACCCGTTGACCTGGCTCTCACTCCGCGGGTCCGAGCGGGGGCCGGTGCTCGCGTGCGAGGACGATTCCGGCGGCGATCGCGAGGCCGCCCGCGACCTGCACGGCGGTCAGACGCTCGTCGAGCAGGAGCAGCGCGACGAGCGCCGCGAGGAACGGCTGGAGGTTGGCGAAGAGGGAAGCGCGCGAGGGCCCGACCTCGTCGATCGCGGTGAACCAGAGCAGGTTCGTGAGCACGAGCGGGCCGAGCACGGCGAACGCGAAGCCGATCCACGCGAGCGCGCCGACGTCAAAATTCTGGTCTCCGAGCTGCGGCGCCGCGAGCAGCAGGAGCGGGACAGAGACGACGCACAGGAAGACCGCGCTGAGGCGGAAGGGCGAGTAGCGGCGCATGAGCGGCGCGACCGCGACCGAGTAGCCGCCCCAGGTCGCTGCCCCGAGGACCGCGAGCAGATCGCCGCCGAGGTTCGCGGACACGCTCTTCCCCGAGCCGGCCGTGACGAGGATCACGCCCGCAAACGAGAGCGACGCCGCGATCCAGAACCGCTGCCCGAGCCGCTCGATCCCGACCAGGCGCGAGATGAGCGCCGTGAAGATCGGCAGCGTCCCGAAGAGGAGCGCCGCCGTGGTTGCGGTCGTCAGGTCGAGCGCGAAGACGAAGCTGAGCTGGTTGACGAACAGGAGGACGACAGCGAGCCCGACGAGCGGCAGGTCGCCGCGGGCGATCCGGAGCGAGCGCTCCCGCGGGAAGGTGAGCGCGACGAACACGAGCGCCGCCGCCGTGTAGCGGAGCGCGGAGTACGGGAGCGGGCGCAGGCCGGCGTCGAGGATGTACTTCGAGACCGTGAAGTTGAGCGCCCAGATCGTGACAGTCAGCAGCAGCATCAGGTCGGCTGCTGACGCCCGGCGCACCGCGAGACCGTAGTCCACTACGCTTGCGGCCGTGGCCCCGACCAGAGACGACGTCGACGCGATCGTCGGCCCGGCGACCCCGCACTTCGCGTACCAGCTGCGCGCTCGTGTCCTGGAGCTCGTCGAGGACATGCCGGAGAACCACGAGGTGCGCCGCTACGCCGAGGAGAAGGCGGAGCTCCTCGATCGGCTCGGACACGCGTCGTCCAAGGCCGAGCAGGGACCGCGCGAGGCGGAGACACGACTCGGCTGGGAGCAGATTCCGAGCGCCGCCCCGGCCGACAAGCCGCTGAAGTGACCATGCAAGGCGCGACCGTCTTCGTGACGGGCGGGTCGCGAGGGATCGGGAAAGCGATCGCGCTCCGGTTCGCGGAGCTCGGTGCGGCGCGGGTTGCGATCGGTTACCTGCGCAACGACAAGGCCGCCGAGGCGACCGCCGAAGAGCTACGCGCGAAGGGCGCCGAGCCGGTGCTCGTGCGCGGAAACGTCTCGTCGGAGCGGGTCGCACGCGAGGTCGCGGAGCTCGGCCCGCTCCAGGCACTCGTGCACAACGCTGCTACCGGTGTCATCCGCCCCGCTCTCGAGACCGAGGACAAGCACTGGGACTGGACGCTCGCCGCCAATGCCCGCGCGCTGCTCTCGCTGGCCCGCGCCGCTGCGCCGCAGATGCCCGAAGGCAGTTCGATCGTCGGCATCTCGAGCCTCGGCTCGACGCGCGTGCTCGAGGACTACGTGCTCGTCGGGACGTCGAAGGCGGCGCTCGAGTCCCTCGTTCGCTACCTCGCAGTCGAGCTCGCGCCGCGCGGGATTCGAGTGAACGCGGTCTCCGGCGGAGTCGTCGATACTGAGGCGCTGCAGTACTTCCCGGAGAGGGAGCAGATGCTCGAGTGGGGCGAGAAGCGCACGCCGGCGGGACGGCTGGTCACAGCGGACGACATCGCGAACGCCGTCGTCTTCCTGTGCTCGCCGGAGGCCGAGATGATCCGCGGCCACGTCCTCGTCGTCGACGGCGGCTTCCTGCTTCCAGCGTGAACCGCGCGCTGCTCGGCGAGCTGAAACTCCTTCCGGGTGTCGAGATCGCTCCTTCGCAGTGGACGAAGCAGCCCGCGGTCTGGATCGACGGCCGCGAGATCGTGCACGCCCACGACCATTGGATCGAGATCCGCCTCACCGGCAAGCTCATAAACCGCCTTGACGACGACCGCGTCCTGCGCAGAGCACGCACCTCCGACTGGGTCATGGTCGACGAGGCCGAGCGCGACCTCATCGTCGAGCTGGCAAGCGTCGCGGCAGAGGCGAACGCAGCCTCGGCCCGCTGATCCTTGTAGCTGTCTGTTACAAGAAGATCTGTGGAGCCGACCGACCAGAACCGCCGCGCCTGGGACGAGATCCACCGTAGCCGCACACGGGCCGCGTCCGAGCAACTCCTGATCCCGAAGCCGATCTTCGAGCTGATCCCCGACATCGAGGGGAAGCACGTCCTGCACCTGCAGTCCGCGACCGGCGAGGCGACGGCGCAGCTCGTGGAGCGGGGCGCGCTCGTGACCGCGGTCGACATGTCCGCCGAGGAGATCGAAATCGCCCGCGAGCGGGCTCCTGACGTCGCGTACTACCACGCGGACGTCCACGAGCTTCCGCTCGAGCTCCACCGCGGCCGCTTCGACCTCGTCTTCACGGGCGGAGAGGTGCTCGGCTCGATCCGCGATCTCGACCGGTGGCTGGGCGGAATCGCCACGGCACTGAAGCCTGGCGGGATGCTTCTTCTCTATGACAGGCATCCCGTGACGGAGCACGTCGATCCACTCGGCCACTGGCGCGACAACTACTTCGAGGGCGCCGACGAGCGGCCCTGGCGCCTCGACGAAGTCGTGAACGCTGTGATCGGAGCCGGACTTCGCCTGACGAGGCTCGCCGAGTTCCAGACCTTTTACAAGGGCATTCAGCGCGACCGGCGCGTGCCGTGGGACTTCGCGCTGCTCGCGGAGAAGCCCGCATGAGCGACCCCGAGCCGCGCTCACGCTGCTACCTCGTCTACGCGCTCGCACCCGAGGGAATGTCCGCGCGCGACGCGAACGAGCTGCTGAACGAGTACATCGGGGAGAACGGCCGCGGGCTCATCGTCTCGCACGACCACTTCATCGGGCGGCCACATGGGGGCTTCGCCGTGTTCGAGGTGCGAAGCGAGGAGGAGGAATCCAGGCTCGCCGAACCGGGCCCGCTCGAGGGCTGGAAGCTGACGACCCGCCCGCTGACCTTCTCGCTGACCGCAGTCGGCTTCGTCGCCCAGGCGGACTTCACGCTGCGCAATTACGGCGGCACGTCGCTCACCGAGCTCGAGGAGGCCGAGCAGCCTCGCAAGCGCTTCTGGTGGCAGAAGCCCAAGCACAGCCGCGGTTAGCCGCGCCGCAAATCGGGCAATACCGTCCCGATGGGCATTCCACTCAGCTTGATCCTGATCGCCGGTGGGGCGATCCTCACCTGGGGGGTCACGAATGAGCCGTCCGGCCTCAACCTGGACGCGATCGGCGTGATCCTGATGGTCATCGGCATCGTGGGGCTCGTTCTCACGCTGCTGCTCTGGCACTCCTGGTGGGGGCCCGGCTACTGGCGTCGCACGGCGTATGTCGAAGGCGACTCGGCGCGGCCGTGGTATGACGGCCGTTCATGGGGCCGAACGAGAAGGACGACGTACGTCGAGGACGACGCCCCGCCGCCGGCTCCTCCTCCGTAGAGATTCGCACCGCCCAGGGCCGAGACGCAGCCCTCGTCGCCGCGCTCCTCGGCGAGCTCGGCTACCCGACATCGCCCGACCAGGCGGCAGAGCGCCTCGAGCGAATCGCCTCCGACCCGTCGACCTGGGTGATCGTCGCCGAAGCGGACGGGGAGCTCGCGGGCCTCGGTGCGCTCCACGTCCAGAACCTCGTCGAGCGCGACGAGCCCGGCTGCGAGGTCGCGGGGCTCGTCGTCTCTCAGCGCTTCCGCCGCAGCGGCATCGGCGAGCTGCTGATGCAGGCCCTGGAGGACGAGGCGCGCCGACGAGGCGGGAAGGTCATGGTCCTCAACACAGCGCACCGCCGCGCCGACGCGCACGCCTTCTACGAAGCGCTCGGCTACGAGCACACGGGCCGGCGCTACGCCAAGCCGCTTCCCTAGCTGCCCTCTTCCACGATCATCAAGCCGTTGCCGTCGCTGTCACGGAACATGAAGAGCAGCGGCACGACGCCGTCACCGCCCATCAGCTCCTCGTCGACCGAAACGCCCTGGCTCTTCAGCTCCTCGTGGTCGGCCTTCGGGTCGGGAGAGGTGAGCGCGATCCCCGTCTCGCGCCCGGGCTGGAACTCGCCCATGCCACGGGAAAGCGCGATCCCGGAGCCGCCGCCGGGTGGCGTCACCTCGACCCAGCGGTCGCCCTCGCCGTACGGGACGTCCGCGCTGACCGTGAATCCGAGCTTCTCCGTGTAGAAGGCGATCGCCGCGTCCTGATCGGA
>JBKPQP010000174.1:0-6354 GCA_046734155.1 Actinomycetota bacterium
ATTCCGATCGCGCTCGCGATCGTGGCCGTCGGAACGGCGTTCATCCTCCTGTTCATCCTCGCCGGGCTGACCGACATCAACACGATCACGCCGATCCTCGTGTCGATGATCGGCATCGGCGTCGGGATCGACTACTCGCTCTTCATCGTCACGCGTTTCAGACAGTTCCTCCACGAAGGCATGTCTCCGGCCGACGCGGCCACCGAGGCCGGGGCCTCCGCGGGCCGGGCCGTGCTTTTCGCGGGCCTCACCGTCGCGATCTCGGTCACCGGACTAGCGTTCTTCGGCCTCGACTTCGTGACCAAGCTCGGCATCGGCGCGGCGCTCGGCGTGCTGACGACGGTGATCATCGCCAACTCGCTCCTGATCGCAGTGCTCGCGAAGCTCGGGCACAAGATCGACCGCTGGAAGGTGCCGTTCCTCAAGCCGGTCGACGACTCCGAAGCGGGTCGCGAGAAGTCGTTGATCGGGCGCTGGGGCCGGTTCGTGACCGGTCATGCCAAGCCGATTTTCATCATCCTGCTCGTGGCCGGTCTCCTCCTGGCCGGAACGTCCGGGCTCGTGCGACTGGGCGCTTCCGACCAGGGGACGCAGCCGACCAACCAGACCGCGCGTCGCGCCTACGACCTCCTGGCCGAAGGCTTCGGGCCCGGCTTCAACGGCCCGATCCCGATCGTCGTCGACACGAAGGGAGACCGGGACGCGCCGCAGCGGGTCTACAGCCGCGTACGCGGGCTCGACGACGTCGCCTCGGTCAGGAAGCCGCAGTTCAACGATGCGAAGACGGTCGCGATCATCTTCGTCACGCCCAACTCTGCGCCCCAGGACGAGAGGACCGCGCAGCTGGTCCACCGGCTCCGCGACGAAGTCGTCCCGGCTGCAACCGCGGCCAGCCCCGCTGCCGTCTACGTGTCCGGGCTGAACGCGGCGTTCATCGACATCGCCGACCGGATCATGCAGCGGCTGCCGTTCTTCCTGCTCTACATCATCGGCGTCACGTTCATCGTGCTCGCGATGGCCTTCAGGTCGATCGTCATCTCGCTGACGGCGGCGATCACCACCATCCTGTCGGCCTTCATCGGGTTCGGCGTGCTCACCCTCGTGATGCAGAAGGGATTCCTGCTGAGCCTGATGGGGCTCGACCGGAAGGGGCCGATCGAAACCTTCGTGCCGCCAATCGCGTTCGCGATCCTCTTCGGCCTGTCGATGGACTACATGGTGTTCCTCGCGAGCCGCATACGGGAGGAGCACGTCCACGGGCTGGACACGAAAGAGGCGGTCGAGCACGGCATTGCGGCGATCGGGCGCGTCATCGTCGCCGCGGCGATCATCATGGCGACGGTCTTCACAGCGTTCATCCTCACGCCCGACCGCATCTCGAAGGAGTTCGGCCTGCTGCTCGCGGTGGCGATCCTGACCGACGCGCTGGTCGTGAAGATGACGCTGATCCCTGCCTTCATGACGCTGATGGGCGAGAAAACGTGGTACATCCCGCGCTGGCTCGACCGGCTGCTGCCCGACATCACGATCGAGCCGCCGCACGACGGCGAACGCGCCCCCGAGTACGGCCGCGAGCAGCAGCCCGCGCCCGCGAGCGAAAGCTGAGATGCACAGCGTCCTGCGGGCGGTCGAGCAGCGGCGTGCGCCGAACCGGACGCTGCGCTTCGAGGGCGAGGACTACGGCTCGGGCGTCTCGATGTTCCTCGTCGACAACGAGCCCGGCGAGGGGCCCGGGCTGCACCGGCACCCCTACTCGGAAACGTGGATCGTGCGCTCCGGACGCGCTCGGTTCACCGCGGACGGCCGGGACGTCGAGGCCGGAGACGGCGACATCCTCGTCGTCGGCCCCGAGACGCCGCACAAGTTCGTGAACCTCGGTCCCGGACGCCTCGACCTGGTCTGCGTCCACGATTCGCCGCAGATCATCCAGGAGGATCTCGAGTAAGCAGGCGGCGGACGCTTTCCGAGACCTCGATCCCCGGCCGTAGCCCGGGCGAGGGCTCGGGCAGGCCGTACGACTTCACGATCGGGACGACCCCCGCCCAGGTGTCGAGCTCTGCGTCGGGCGAGTCGTCGTCGTCGGGCGGCCCGCTGCGCAACTTGGCGGAGGCCAAATCGATCTCCATGGAGAGGATCTCGGTCGCCCTCAGCTCCGTCGCGTTCGGCTGACGGACCTCGTCCCAGCGCCCCGGGAGCAGCTTCTCCGTGAACGCCTCGAAAGCCCGCATTCGTTCGTCGGCGTCCTCGACCAGGGCGAAGGTGCCGAACACCATGGCCGAGTCGTAGTTGGCCGAGTGCTCGAAGGCCGACCGTGCGAGAACGAGGCCGTTGACGATCGTGACCGTTACGCAGGCGGGCGCTCCGTCCGCGAGCGCTCGAACCGTCCGGCTCTTGGTCGATCCATGGATGTAGATGCGGTCGCCGACTCGGGCGTAGAGCATCGGGATGCAGAACGCGTCGTCGCCGTCGGCGAAGGCCAGGTGCGCGAGCAGGCCGCGGTCGAGGACGTCGTCGATCGAGGCCCGGTCGTAGCGGCCCTTCTTCGGCCCGCGGCGCACCCGGACACGGCTCGGAACGGCGTCTCGGGAGCCCGTCACTTGGTCAGCTTATGCGCGACGCCGTAGCATTCCGCGCTCACCCATGCGCGACCCTCGCATCGAGCAGTACGCAGAGATCCTCGTCGACACGTGCGTCGGGGTCCAGCCCGGCTGGCAGGTGATCCTCTGGGGCGGGCCGATGGCGCGTCCGCTCGTGGACGAGGTGGCCCGGCTGATCGGGAAGCGCGGCGCGTACGCGCTCGTGCGGTCCAACCTCACCGGAAACCTCCCCTGGGTCCTCGAGGCGCCGGACGAGCTGATCGACACGTTGCCGCCGATCGAGGCGTACGCCTTCGAGCACGCCGACGGGCTGATCGCGATCGATTCGCCGGAGAACACGCGCGAGATCGTCGCGATCCCGCCCGAGCGGCTCGGCCGGCTCCAGGCTTCGGTTCGGCCCGCGCTCGAGCGCGTCCTCACGTACGACCTGAAATGGGTCGGCTGCAATTACCCGTGCCCGGCCCTGGCCCAGGACGCGGGCATGTCGCTTCGGGACTACGAAGACTTCCTCTACGGCGCGTGCCTGCTCGACTGGGACGCGGAGCGCGACCGCATGAGCCACTACGCGGAGCGCTTCGACGCCGCCGAGCAAGTGCGGATCGTCGGCGCGGAGACGGACCTCACGCTTAGCCTCGCCGGCCGCCAGGGGGAGGTCGACGCGGGGGGAGCGAACATGCCCGGCGGTGAGTTCTACTACTCGCCCCTCGAAGACTCGGCCGAAGGGATGATCTCGTTTCTCGAGTTCCCGGCTCCCTACCTCGGGCGCGACGTGACCGGGATCCGGCTTCGCTTCGAGGGCGGGAAGGTCGTCGACGCCTCGGCCGCGACCGAAGAAGCGTTCTTCCTCGAGGTGCTCGACCAGGACGAGGGCTCACGACGCCTCGGTGAGCTGGGCATCGGCTGCAACCCGGGCATCACGCGCTTCATGAAGAACACGCTCTTCGACGAGAAGATCGACGGCACGATCCACCTCGCACTCGGCAACGGCCTGCCGAACATCGGCGGGACGAACCAGAGCGAGATCCACTGGGACATCGTCAAGGACCTGCGCCCGGGTGGGCAGATCCTGCTCGACGGCGAGGTCGTCCAGCAAGACGGCGCCTGGCAGATCTAGCAGCCGCTCACGCCGCCTCGTCCAACACGACGTCGGCCTCCGATGCCGTCACCTCGGCCGGCTGCTGGGCCGGCTTCATGAGCGTGACCACGATCGCGGCTCCGGCGACCAGGAGCCCCGTCAGCACATAGAGCGCGGTCTGGAACCCATGGTCGAGCGCCGGGGCGCTCGAGACCGTGACCGCGGCGTGGGCATCCGCGTAGTTCCGGCTCGCGGTGGCCGCGATCGCGCTGACCGCAGCGATGCCGAGTGCGCCGCCGATTTGGCGGCTCGTGTTGATCAGGCCCGAGGCGACGCCCGCGTCGGAGCGCTCCACGCCGGCGAGGCCGCCGATCGTGATCGGGACGAAGGACAGTCCCATCCCTGCACCGCCGAGCACGAAGGCCGGGAACAGATCCCAGAAGTAGTGTCCGTCGAGCGGCAGGCGGGTGAGCCAGGCGACCGAGGCCGCCGACGCGAGCAGCCCGGCGGTCAGCGTGGGGCGGACCCCGACCCGGCCGACGACCGCTTGCGCGACGTTCGAGATCACGACGACCGACAGCGCAAACGCGACGAACGCGAGGCCGCTCTGCACGGCCGAATAGCGGAGGACGTCCTGCAGGTAGAGCGAGAGCACGAAGAACTCCGAGAAGGCGACAGCGCCGACGATTGCCATAGCGGCGTTCGCGCCGGTCAGTGTGCGCAGCCGGAAGATTCGCAAGGGCAGGAGCGGCGACTTCGAGCGGAGCTCGATCACGACGAACGCGGCGATGAGGGCCGCCGCCCCGCCGAAGAGGCCGAGCGTCGTCGGCGCGCCCCAGCCGTCGCTCGCGGCACGGGTCGTCGCGTAGACGAGCAGCATCAGCCCAGCGGTCACCGAAGCGGCGCCCGGGACGTCGAAGTGTCGGTGCGCAAGGTCGGCTCGGCTCTCGTTGAGAAGGAGCGGCGTGAGCGCGATCGCGGCGAGCCCGACGGGCACATTGATGAAGAAGATCCACGACCAGCTCAGGTACGACGTGAGGAGCCCGCCGAGCAGCACGCCTGCGGCGGCGCCGCTCCCGGAAGCGGCCGCGTAGATGCCGAGCGCGAGGTTCCGCTCACGGCCCTCTGCGAAGATCGTCATCAGCAGCGAGAGAGCGGCAGGAACGAGCATCGCTCCACCGAGACCCTGAACGGCGCGGAATCCGATCAGCGAAGCTTCCGACCAGGCGAGGCCGCAGAGCAGCGACGCGGCCGAGAAGAGGGCGAGACCGGAGACGAACAGGCGCCGTCGGCCGAGCAGGTCGGCGAGTCGCCCTCCCAGGAGCAGCGTCCCGCCGAAGAGGATCGCGTAAGCGGAGATCACCCACTGGAGGTTGGTCTCCGAAAAGTTGAGATCGGACTTGATCGAAGGGAGCGCGACGTTCACGATCGCGACATCGAGGATGACCATGAACTGCGCCGTAACGATGAGCGCCAGGGCGAGCCAGCGCGAGTCTCGTTTTGTGGAGCTTGTCACTAATTGGCCTCCAAAATCGTTGAGTACAACAACGTTATAGCACAGCAACGATTGGACGCGCTACTCTATTTGCGATGACAACGACTTCGGAGACGTCCAAGCCCCGCTTCGCTCCTCGGATGCCGAGTGAGCTACTGGCGTCGTCGACGTTTCTGCTCAAGCGGCTCGGTTTCGCGGCGAAGGACCAGGCCATGGCCTCGTACGAGGACACCGGCCTGCATCCCTACCACTACGCGATCATGCTGGTGCTGGACGAGGGCTCGGCCGAGACGCAGGGCTCGATCGCCGATGCGCTGGGCTACGACCGCGGCCAGCTCGTGGGATTGCTCGACGAGCTCCAGGAACAGGGGCTCGTGGAGCGCCAACGGGATCCCAAAGACCGCCGACGCCACCTCGTGCGGATGACTCCGGACGGTGCGAAGGCCCTGCGGCGCCTGCGCGCGCTCGCGCAGCGGAACGAGGACGAGTTCCTCGACCCCCTGAGCGAGCAGGAGCGCGCTCAGCTGCACACGCTGCTCGTGCGCCTCGCCGAGAGGCACGAGCCGCGGTGCACTCCGTTCGCCCCGCCGGGCGAGTCGAGCTAGCCGGGTTTCCCCGCCATCGCCCAGACGGCGACGACGTAGGCGGCGAGCAACAGGAGCGACAGCACGAGCACCGCCTTGAGCAGCCCGGCGCTCTGTCCCCTATCGACGCGGCGCACCCCGATCCCGCCGAGGATCAGCGTGATCACGAGGATAAGGCCACCGACGTCCGCGATGATCATGCCGAGGTCCAACCAGGTCGGTTTATCGGACACGTCGTTCCACCCCTTCGAGGCGACCCACTCAGCTCCCAGGCGCATGATGATCCAGCCCGGGAACGAGACGAGCATCAGCGCCCAGAAGCCGAGTCGCAGCATCTTCGCGTCGCCTCTGGCGAAGGCGAGGGCGCTCGCTCCGGTGACAAGCCCGGCGACGAGAATCATCGCGCCGACGACGTGCACGAAGAGCGGGAAGTTCCAGTCATCAGGGCGGACTGTCGCCAGGACGCTCATGCGCCGGGCTTCCAGATCATGTCGATGATGATCAGCAGGAGCACCACGGAGGTCAGAGCGTGGAAGATGACGCCGCGGGACGTGCGGTTGAGCGCGAGCAGTTCGGCGCTCGGTCCCATCTGTGCAGCCTCCT
>JBKPQP010000175.1:0-5973 GCA_046734155.1 Actinomycetota bacterium
AGACTCGGTCCGACGCCCACGCGAAGGTGGAGGAGCTCAAGGGCAAGCTTCACCGCCAGCGCGAGCCGACGACAACGGGCGGGTAACAGCGAGCGGCCCGGTGGCGACTCCCCCCGGGCCGCGGGGCGGGCGAGCCGCGCCCGGGACCTCGATGGGCGGCAGAGCCAAGCCGGCCTCCCGCAATTCCGCCCGAAGGAGACGGCGCGGGCACTCGCTTCGCATGGAAAGGAGGAGCGCGCCGGTCGGGCCGGCGCGAGTGTTCCTTCCAGGCGATAGGAGCAGCTCGCCGTCCTGGGAGCCGCCACGCTTGGCGACTGTCGAGTTGCATGAAACCGGCGGTCTCGGCGTGGCCGCCGCTCTTCTACGGATGCAGAAACGAGGCGATACACCGGAAGCAGCCGCCCTGCTATCCGCGCTGAGCGGGACTCTCGCCAAGGCCGGTGCGATGCCCGTAAGGCGAGCAGTGCGGGGGCCGCCCGGCACTGAAATGACCCGCGAGGATCGAAGCCGGGCTCCGGGGTTAGCACGGACGGGCTTGGCGGTTCAGTATCTCGACAAGAGCGCCGGCCGTTCGCTCAGGAACACCGCCGGCTCGTTCGGGCGGGCCCGGTCAAACCAAGAAGGAGGTCCGTGATGTCCAAGCTCCCGGTGCCCTCGGAGGGGATAGTGCTGACGCATTTCATCGTCTCTGACGATGTCGAGCGCTCACGCCGGTTCTACACCGAGGTGCTCGGCGGTGAGACCGTGCGCGCCGGTGAGCCCTCGTTCGTCGCGCTCGCGAACAGCTGGATCATCATCAACGCCGGCGGCGGCCCAACCGACGACAAGCCCACGGTCACGCTCGAGACGTCGCCCGATCCCGATCGCGTCAGCAGCTTCCTCAACATCCGCGTGGCGGACATTGAATCCGTGTACTCGGACTGGAGCTCGCGCGGGGCCGAGTTCCTCACACCACCCAAGCAGCACGCGACCGAGATCCGCTGCTACATGCGCGACCCCGATGGCCACCTGATCGAAGTCGGCCAGTCCACCGGAGGGCTCGCCGAGTAGCGGCTGTGGCCCGGCACGCCGAGCATGCACTGAGCTCCGGGCGATGACCTCGCCCGGAGCTCGTCGCCCGGCTGGGTTCGTAGCCGCCGACTACGCGTGGATCAGATGGCGGGCGAGGCGCGACTCGCCGGCCTTGAGGTCCGCGCCCTGGTGCGACTCCTATAGCGCGTGCGAGGAGGACGAGTCCCGCCCGTCCTGTGCGAGGGCTTGCTCGTCTACTCGACGTCGGAAAGTGCCAGGCCGAGCTGCTTGCGGGAGCTGATCCCGAGCTTGCCGAACGCCTTGGTCAGGTGCCACTCAACCGTGCGCGGGCTGAGGAACAGCTGGGCGCCGATCTCAGCGTTCGTCAGCCCGCCGGCGGCCAGGCGCGCGACCTGCGCCTCTTGCGGGGTCAGCTCGTCGAGCGTCTCGACGGTGCGTTTGCGGACCGTCTCGCCGGTGGCCTGCAGCTCGCGGCGGGCGCGTTCGGCGAACGCCTCTGCACCCATGTCGGCGAGCATTTCATGGGCGATGCGCAGTTGCTCGCGGCCGTCGATGCGGCGGTGTTCACGGCGCAGCCATTCGCCGTAGAGGAGGTGAGCGCGGGCCAAGGTGGCGCGGATTTGCACGCGGGACAGCCGTTCGATCGCCTCCCGGTACAGCCGCTCTGCCGCGGCCCCCTCGGCAAGCAGCGCTGATGCGCGCGCGTGGACACCAAGCGCCCAGTCGGTGCCGGCGGCATGCGCGATCTCAGCCACCTGGACGAGCGCAGCAGCCGCCCGATCCGGCTGGCTGCTACGCACAGCGGCCTCGATCAGCTCCCCGAGCAGCAAGATCGATGGCCCCAGCCCGCGGTCGGGCGCGATCGCCCGCTCGGCTGCGGCCAGCGCCTCTTCATACCGACCGAGCGCGTTGTAGCGAATCGCGGTGCCCCACTCGTTGGCGGCGAGCCACAGTCCCTCGCCGCGTCGCAGCACGTCTTGCCGGTGCGCTTCGATGAGCGCGGCTGCCTCTGCGTCCCGTCCCCGCCAGTTGGCCAGCACGATCGATGTACGCAGAGCCACGTGACTGCCCGTGGCCTCGACGACGGCGTCTGACTCAGCAGCCAGCGACGTGGCCACCGCGATCCGCCCGGAGAACAGCTCGACGAGCACACGGTCGCCGAGCGCAAGCGGCAACGCGGAGAACGCGCCCGCGCGGCGCGCGAGCTCGAGATGCCGCGCAGTCAGCTCGTCCCACGCCTGGTCATCCGCCAGCGCGCGGGCGACCCGTGCGGCCAGCCACAGCCAGCGCAGCCCGTCCTCGTCGGACAGCCGCTCGTCGCGGAACGCGCGCAGCGCGACCTTCAAGGCGGGCGCCGCCGCAACGTAGCCCTCGTGGGTAGCCAGGGCGAGCCCGTCGAGCAGCAGATCGCACGCGCGCGTGGAGGGCTCCCAGTTGGCGGCGAGCACCGCCGCGGCAACCTCGCGGGAATCGCCTCCGCGAGCCAGGCGGTCCGCGGACAGGGCCGCCGCGAACGCCTCGAGGTACGTTTCGCGCGCGAGGCTCGGGTCGAGCACCTCGAGCCGCTTGGCCGCCTCGAGGAGGAGCGGAGGAGCGTCGCGGCCTCGCGTCATCGCGAAGGTGATCTGCGCGTTCAGCAGCTGGGCACGCGCTTGCTCGAGCTCATCCAGCGGCCCAGCCTGCGCAACAGCCAGCAGCCGCAGCGCGGCCTCGTTAGCGCCGGCCTGTTGCTTGCCCTTGGCGGCGAGGAGCGCACGCTGCGCCCGGCGTTTCGGGTCGGGTGTCAGCTCGACGGCCCGCTCGTGAAACTTCGCCCCCGCCGCCAGACCGCCGCGCGCTCGCGCTCGGTCGGCGGAGCGCTCGAGTTCGGCGGCGACGTCCGCGTCGAGCCCGGCGGTCGAGTGCGCAAGGTGCCAGGCGCGGCGATCCGGATCGAGCTCTGCGTCCGTGACGTTCGCCAGCACGCGGTGAACGCGGTGACGCTCCTCGGGGGCGGCCGCTGCTTTCACTGCCGAACGTACGAGCGGATGAGCGAAGCGCACCTGCGCGCCGAAATCGATCAGTCCCGCGCCTTCGGTCGGCGCGGCCGCGTCGGGTCCGATTCCGAGCTCCGCCGCCGCCTTCCAGACGAGCACCGGATCGCCCACCGGCTCTGCCGCCGCGACGAGCAGCAGCAGTCGCGTCGGCGGCGGCAGCGGCGCCAACCGCTCTCCGAAGCCCTGCTCGATCCGGTCCGACAGCGCGACGCTGTCGAACAAACCAAAGCCGCCGGCGAGCTCGGCAGGGGTCCAGGTGCGCGGCAGCTCGAGCAGCGCCAGCGGGTTGCCGCGCGTCTCGGCCACGATCCGATCACGTACGCGCTCGTCAAGCGGTCCGGCGACCACGCTCCCGAGCAGCTCGAGCGCATCGCGGTCCTCGAGCCCGCCCACGACGAGCTCCGGCAACCCCTCGAAATGCCGCTCGGCGAGCGGCTCACGCACAGCGAACACGAGGCCGACCGACTCGGCACCGAGACGGCGCGCGACGAACGCCAGCGACTGCGCCGAGGCGACATCGAGCCACTGTGCATCGTCGACGATGCAGACGAGCGGTCGCTCTTCGGCGACGTCCGACACCAGACTCAACACCGCCAGGCCGACGAGGAGCCGATCCGGCGCGCCGCCGTCACGCAGACCGAACGCGCTCCCGAGCGCCTCGCGCTGCGGCGCGGGAATACGCTCCAGGCGGCCCAGGAACGGCGCGCACAGCTGCTGCAACCCGGCGTACGCGAGCTCCATCTCCGGCTCGACCCCAGCGGTCCGGGTCACGACGCATCCCGACGCGCGGTCCGCCAGATACTCAAGCAACACGCTCTTGCCGATCCCGGCCTCCCCACGGACCACCAGCGCCCGACTCGAACCCCCGCGCACACTCGCCACCAGCTCGTCCAGCGCCGCGCACTCGCGTTGCCTGCCGAGCACCCGCCGCTCGGAAACGGTGGTTGACATCGCCACACCAGCGTACTCCCGGGGGTTGTCACGGGGGTCCACCGGACGCGACCAGCGCGCAGCGAGCGCACCCTTCACAGCGTCACCACAACGAAGACCCGATCGGGGGTCTTCCGACCCGTTAGGAGTCAACCGTGAGCACCACTGAAGAGAGCACCACAGGCAGCGACGCGAGCGTCGCTCAGGTCGACCTGAAGTTCGAGGTCCAGATCATCCCGGTGTCCGATGTCGACCGGGCGAAGGCGTTCTACCAGCAGGTCGGTTTCAGGCTCGACCTCGACGACGCGCCGATGGAGGGCCTTCGAATCGTCCAGACCACACCCCCGGGCTCCGCGGCCTCGGTCAACTTCGGCGTCGGAATCACAACCGCCACGCCCGGCTCGGCCAACTCGGGCCTGATCGTGTCGGACATCCAGGCCGCCCATGACGAGCTCGCCAGCCGCGGGATCGACGTCAGCGACATCTGGCACGGCCCCCCGTACCCGGTCCAGGCGCGCCAGCCCGGCATCGACCCCGAGCGCACCAGCTACGGGTCGTTCTTCTCATTCACCGACCCAGACGGCAACACCTGGCTGGTCCAGGAGGTCACAACCCGGGCGCCCGGCCGGATCAGCGCCGACGAGACCGGCTACGCCTCAACGTCCGCCCTCGAGGCGGCGCTCCGGCGTGCCGAGGCCGCCCACAAGGAGCACGAGAAGCACAACGGCCGCTCGCGCCTGCTGCATCGCTCAGGCCAGCACGACGACTGGCCGGCCTGGTACGCGTCGTACATGGTCGCCGAGCAGGCCGGAACCGGGCTGCCGTCCTGACAAATCGATCGAAGCCGATCACGAAGGAGGCCACCATGCCTGGTACTCAAATCGAAGGAGCCGCGGCGCTCGTCACCGGCGGCCACCGCGGCTTCGGCCGCGCGATGGTGCAGGAGCTGCTCGACCGCGGCGCGGCCAAGGTTTACGCCACCTCGCGTTCACCCCAGCCGCAGACCGACGAGCGGATCGTCCCGCTCGTGCTCGACGTCACCGACGACGAGTCCGTGGCCGCGGCGGCCCGGGCCGCCGCCGATGTCTCGATCGTCGTCAGCAGCGCCGGCGTGCTGCTCAGAACGCCGGTGCTCGAGGCGCCGCTGACCGACATCCAGGCGGAACTCGAGACGAACCTGTTCGGGATCATCCGGGTCGCGCGCGCGTTCGCTCCCGTCCTCGCCCGCCACCCCTCGAGCTCACTCGTCAACGTCCTATCCGTGCTCTCGTGGCTCGCGCTCGGCCGCGGCTACGAGATCTCCAAGGCAGCGGCGTGGTCGGCCACGAACTCGATGCGGATCGGGCTGCGTGGCCAGGGCACGACCGTCACCGCCCTCCACGTGGGATACATGGACACCGACATGACCGCCGGACTCGACGTACCCAAGGCCGATCCCCGCGAGGTCGCCCGGCAGACCGCCGACGCCATCCTCGCGGGCGAGTTCGAGGTCCTCGCAGACGAGCTCACCCGCGGGGTCAAGTCCCGGCTCTCGCGCGAGGTCACCGATCAATACGCGCAGCTCGCCGCCTGAGCGAGCCCGCGCGCCCCGAGCAACCTGGGATTCCGCAGTTGCCCCGGCCGTCGTGCGGCGGCCGGGGCAACGCGGACCGGCACGACATACGACCTCGACGGCGGCGAGCAGTTGATCGGCTGAGAACGGAGGGCAGATCATGGACTTCTTCGTTGAGTAGGACGTCCAGGTCCCAGAGGAGACCCCAACGACCGAGATCGAACGGCGCATGAGCGCTGAGGCAAGCGCGGCGGCCCCGCTCGTCCGCGAGTGCCATCTCGTCGACCGCTCGTCGCCATTCTCGAGACCCGCCGCGTTGTCAGCTCGGCGTCGTCGAGACCATCGATCGGCAGTACCGCGTTTTCCTGGGAAGCAGGGCACGCGCCAACGGCAGTTGCCGGACCGCTCCAGTGAGCGAAGATT